>RDZR01000024.1 GCA_004294095.1 Verrucomicrobiota bacterium | reverse complement strand
CAACCACCCTCATTTCAACCACCAAAGCAATCATCATGACATCACTTCAAAAAATCCTCGCCACATCCGCCATCGTCATCTTTGCCGGTGCGGCTATTTATCAAACCCGTCAGGTTCATCAGCTTGAGAGCGAACTTGCGGCCTATAAGAATGATCGCAAACAAACACAGCGGCCAGATGGCTCAGATTCACGGCAATCATCCGGCGGGAATGAAAATTCTCCGCCACATTTCCGGACGGCAGTGCGCGAAAGGTCACCTAAGGACTCCACAAAATCCGCATTCTCCGCATGGCTCGACCGAGTGGACATGCTCAAGGCCCGCCTTGAACTGACAGAAGGCGCAAGTATTCCTGAAATGCAGTGGCTTACTGAAAATGATTGGATCGATGCTGCGAAAAATGATCTGACATCCGATGAAGACTACCGCCGAGCATTCAGCGCACTACGAGGCACCGCTGAAAAGAAGTTTTCCTCATTGATGTATCTGGCACTTCAAAAATATTTAAATGGAAATGGGGGTGTCTTCCCGAAGCGAATGGAAGAGTTGCAGGCGTTTTTCGAAACTCCCGTGGAAGCCGCAGTGCTTGATCGTTGGCATATTATTCCCGACTTCAAGTCTCCAATGCAATTAGTGGGAGAATGGACGATCACCCAGAAAGCCACCGTTGATGCCGAGCTGGATACATTGATCGGCGTAAGTGCAAATGGTAATAGCAGCTTCTCACCGCCAAATCCAAACGCAGAGGCACTCATGCTCATTCACAAAGCATTTAGCGATGCCAATCCGGGAAAACGGCCACTCAGTATGAGCGAACTCCTGCCCTATGCGACCACTCCCCAGCAGAAAGAGGCATTGAATAAAATCATAAGCCAAAAGTAGTCCAATAGTTGACCACACAGCCATCGAGCATCGGCCGGGGCCATGCCGCGTCAAAATCACCAAATCCCCCACCTCGGTCATCCATCCCATCGGACGTATTGCTAGCGCATCGATCATGTGGTTTTTAATATGTTTAATTCGTTTCTTGAATCTTTTATCATGACTGCTCATTCTTTTTGGCGAGTTTCGTTCGCTTGCCTTATCGCGAGCCTTCCGCTAAGCGCGGATCCACTGGATGAAACTGAGCGGTCTCATTTCCACCTGGCTCCAATTGGGGCATGGGATGATGTCGTGGGTAGTTTGAACAACGTCGCAGACTACCAGTCGCGGATGCTTGCGCTCACCAGCGGAGTGAAGCCGAGAAATTTCAAACTCGGGATGTCGAACGGATTGGATTTCCTGATGAGCAGTCACGGAGCTTATTATGACTACATTTATGCGCCCGCACGGGTTCTGGAGCTAGGCACCCATCGTCTCGGCGAGGCGGACTACTCGATGGCACTCGCCCAGCGCGTGGATTTGCCAATGGGATTTCACGTCAATGGAATGCCATGGGCGGATTCTCAGGATCAAAGTCAAGATCATTTGCACAATTTTCTCGAACGCTATGAAAATGGGAGCTTGCTCCAGGTGGATCGCTTAGGACGGATTCGGAGAGCTGCCGTTGCGCAGGAGACAAGCGGAACCGAGGTTTTCCCGGACGCGCCGCAACTTGAAATGCAACTGACTCTCTCCCGCAACGCCACGTTGGTGCGAGACTACGCAAAGCGCAACTGCATCGCTGCGATGCGGATTCTCGGTGCTGAACGAGACGAACACCCGGATTTAGTTTCCTTCGCCAGCCTTTCCTCTGAGGTGTCCCAGAATGTTCAAGCGAATGTGGAGTATAGCGACTACAGCACGTGGTCGAGGCAAGAGTATCGTGACTGGTTGAGCGGTGCTGCGAGCTACACGGGCAGAGGGCAGTATTTCAATCTTGCGTCGTTGAATGCCGCCTTCTTGGGAGCAAGTGGATTTCCCTATGCCAGTTGGGCCGCCGTGCAGCCACCGACGACGGTGAGTTGGTCCGGCACCGGCGCCAACACGCGCTGGTGGAGAAAGTGGCATGAGTTCCGCATCCACCAGGTGCAGCAAATGGTCCAAGTCCAAGCCGACTGGTGCGTCGATGCTGGTTGGAATCCGGACATGATTTACAGTCACCAAGTTCCGCTTGATCCGGCATCGACATTGGATACCGACCGCAAATACGCGACTCCGTGGACCACTGCGTTCGTCAACGGCGCAGGCAATGGCATTACCACTTACGGCAGCAAAACCAGCAATACCACGATCTTCAACGCGATTCGCAGCAACGACAAAAACTGGGGTATTTTCGAATACAACCCATTGGAAGCCTCGAGCGTTCCGAACAATCTAGCGGCTCTGGAATCTGTCTGGACCAGCGGAGGCAAGGCAATCGCCCCCTACCTCTGGTGGGGTATCCCGCCCTACGAAATCAAAGATGGGCCGATGCAGACCGCCATGTCTCAATTCATTTTCAATCACCGCAACGATTCATTCACGGGTCTAGCACCCCATGAAGTCAGCCCGGCATCTCGCGATGTGTTGTGGACCATGAGCAACGTATCGGATGTGGAAAGTCATGCGTCAGTGACGGGGCTCAATTTTGACAAAGGAGTGTTGTCTGGCACTGTGAGCGGGCCAACCGCTGTGCTCAGCATGCATATCGATGAATCTCCAACTCGCGCAGTGCATGCCGACTCCTATCATGCGATTTCTTTTCGCATGTTTCGCGCGGCCTCAACAGGAGGGACCGCTCAAGTGACTTGGACGGACAACGCGGGAGCCCGGAGCTCGGTTACGATTGCGACGCGCTCCGGCTGGAATATCTATCGCATCCACATGTCTGGAAATTCCTCATGGCGAGAGAAGGTCATCCATGGCTTGGAAATCCGCCCCTCCACGACGGGCGCGACGGCCTTCCGTCTCGATTGGTTCCGATTGGAGGCCAATGTGGTTTGGAATTTTGACAGTGCGTTAGAGATTTATTCAGCCAATGATATCACCTCAGCCTCGACGAGTGGCGGAATCTACTCCGGCAGCACGGGCAACGACCCATTTTTCTTTCTCTCAACCGATCAACGAGACGCCAACAAAGACGCGGATCGCGCTTACATCGATGCCGCTGTTTTCAAAAAAATACGGGTGAAAATGTCCAGCAGTGCCGCCGGAATGGGACAGGTTTTCTGGTGGAAAGAGGGACAGGCGAT
>RDZR01000023.1 GCA_004294095.1 Verrucomicrobiota bacterium | reverse complement strand
GCCGGTAATCATTCGGGGCCTTTCCGGAGTATTCCACTAAAATGGATTGATTCAGGGGTGCGTGCTGATGATTAACCTTCACTACCGTCACCTCGATCTTGGGCTACCTCACGATCGGCTGCGCGCCCCAGCGGAAGAAACGAGCGGACTTTGCACCTGTCGTCGGTGGGGGGATTCTTACAGGAGAAAAAGTTGTGCCATTTAGGCTATTCTGTTTTTTAAAATAGACCGTTTCGGGAGATCCCCATTCCGCTTGCTCGATTGGCTGCCAGTGCCTGAGGTCGGTGGATGTTTCAATCATTATGGTGCGATCAAGACCGTGGTGAAGTTCAGGGATCATAAAATCGGTAGCGCCCGTCTGAGCGTTGTGGCGGACGAAGGGGCGAATGCTTTCGGGCAGGATGCTCGTCCAATAATCGGACGGATTTCCCGGGTGCTTGCCCATCATCCATTCGAGGACGTTGGGAATTCCGTTGCCATTGCTGTCATCGGCTTCGGTGGCCGGGCGACCATCAATCATCGGTAGCCCCCTGAGGACCGACTCGAAGCCTGAGCGATGCCTCATCGGCCAGCGGTGGGCGAAGAGCCGACCGGCGTATGGAACTCCGATGCCATAGAGACCCGGTGCGTGATCTGGGATGGATGCCACGGTCAGATCGCGGCGAATTTGTTCTACAGCAAAGCCCCATCCCAGATAGTTAGGAGTCGAAGCGGGGGCGTTGGTCACTTGCCTTTCCCATTTCCAGATTCCATTTTCTAGATGAAAAAGCGTGATGCCTGACCATGTCGGACGGCCATCGCCCGATGGTTCATTTCCAAAATAGCAACCGGGCGCGGAAATGGCGAGAGCGCCGTCCTTCGCATCGAGCGAGACACCGAAAAATGAACCTTGGGTGACGAATGGTGAGGTCAGCGTTTGGCGATGGAGCCATGTGTCGCCGGTTCTCTCGAAGACATGGACTGCCCCACGTTTCTCGTTCTCACGGAATGCACTCACGAAAAGCCAACGATCCCATAAGCTGAGGCGCTCCCCGAAGTGCGCACCCGCTTGTGGCACGGGCGCGCGCAACGTTTGAACCCATGGATGTGAAGTTCCATTGTCTCGGTAGATATAGACGGCTCCCGAGTCCGGGGCAGTTTCATCCCGTCCATCATCTCCCGATGCACCGACCGCTAACCAAGCGCCGCCCAGCGCCACGCTTTCTCCGAACATGTCTGAAACTGCGGGTTCGCGTGCTAGCACCGTTTCCGTCCAAGCCCAATCAGATGGCCCCCTGCGATAAACCGCTAGTGCGCCCGTGTTTTGCCCCGCAAAATCCGCCTCAGGAATGCCTCCGACGCAGACGAGACCGTCGATGGCCACCGCATCGCCGAACATCCCTTGGTGGCCCGCAACGGGTGGTGAAATGGTGTTTTCTAAAGCCCAGCCGCTGCCGTTTTTCCAAGTATATAGGTGGAGCGCGCCCTCCCTCGTTGTCATCTGACCATTGGCATCCATGATCGAAGTTCCCGGAGCACCCACCACCAGGCGGAGTGGTGATTCAGACGTTGCCTCAGATAGAGAAATGGCGGCACCAAATGCATCGCCACCGAACGAAGAAGAAGGCTGGAGTATTGACATGTCCATCCATTGGTCATCTTGGGGGTTACGCCGCCAGAGTCTGACGCGTCCGGGAAATGTTGTGTTCAAGAATGGTTCGCCAGCTGCCAGCCAATCGCCCCCACTCGCCATCCAAAAGCCGAGCATCCCACCGGCCGTCGGAGCGACGTTCCAATTGCGCAATTCGTTGTAGTTGCAAGTAGCCGGAGCAGGCAGAACGCGATGCGAATATGTCACTTCATCGCTAAGCCATCCGCTCGCTGTCTCGTAGGACATTCTGACGAGGAACTCGTAAGGCTCAGCTCGCGCGTAGCCAAAATCGGTGGGCCAACGGATATCTCCAGAATCGTTGATCGATACACCGGGAGGAGAGTTCACGATCGACCAGCGAAACGAGCGGCGGTCTTCACTACTTGGCTGGTAACCGGTGAAAGTGATGCCTGTCCAGCCGAGGGCTTCTCTTTCATAGGCAACCCATGGCTCTGGCTGGTTAAGCACAAGCGGGGAAGCCAATACATCGAGGCTATTAGAAAAGTCTTTTTCGAAAATCAGCCTTCCTTCCTCATGAACTCGCACTTTGAAAGAATAGCTAGCCAGCGTGTTTTCGGGCACCGGGCGAGGAATCCACAGCAGCTCGCCGTTCTGGCTTAATTTCATACCCTCCGGCCCAGCGAGGAGTTCGTAGGTTAAAGTGCGAACCGGGATAGCCGCACCGATCACCCAGATCCCTGCGGAATACCCCCCCTCGTGTTGATACCGCACCCCTTTTCCGGCGATGACGAATCCGATGCTAGGATTCATGTAGATGCGCGGCTCGAATGGGTTCGTGTGGTCTGGCCCAGTGATCACCACAGACGCTTGGCATCGCATGGAAAAAACGGCGATGCCAGCAGCTACGCTGAGTAGAGAGATGGACCTGTGCATGACTACCACAGCTTTTTCAAAATTGATCGAACCTGCAAGTTTAATTCCCCAAATTTCCACTTCTGATAATGCGGTATTCAGCATTTTTGCATTTACAGCAATAGTTGCTAATGCATGATTATTTAAGTGAAACTATTGCGTGCCATGCTCGTTATTGGAGCCCTCCTGCATTTATGCGGCGGGCACTGGGGCGTGCTGCAAGGAATCGCTTGGGCGAAAATGCTCATCGAATATTCGCAGGTGGACGGCCTCCGCCAAGGAATCGCGAAAACATTCGACGGCGAGCATCCGTGCGAGATGTGTCGATCGATTGCAAAGGGCCGAGATTCTGAAAAAAGTGGTCCCGAGCCAATCGTCCGCAGCGATGGCTTCGTTCTTAAAAATTTGCTGCCGATGGCGGTCATTCGTATTGAACGCAAAAATATTCTTCTTGTCAGCCCACCAGTCACCTGGCTAGTCATTCATGGAGTAGAGCAATGGCGCTCCTCGCCAGATATCCCACCGCCGCGGGTCTTGGCCTGAAAATTCCGCAGCCACGCGCTTTTCTCACGACAGTTCGGTAGTCGGGTTCATTTTATTTCACAATCGCACGCGGGAATTTTTTCCTGAGTCATTTGTCGGGTAAATTTCCCTTCGTGCGGGCTTGGCGGAAGTCGGCCGATTATCTTCGGCTTCATCCTCTTCGGGCTGACCTAAAAGTCGCCCAAGCGCCCTGTCGCTCATGTGCCAT
>RDZR01000081.1 GCA_004294095.1 Verrucomicrobiota bacterium | reverse complement strand
CCACACGGTATAAAATCGCCATCGATGAGACAAAAACCTCCCGCGCTGCGAAAGACGTGAGAATCGCCGTGCCTGCACGGCCATCGAAGCCGAGCGGTTTCACCAGCGGCTCAATCCACTCTCCCATGCGCCCCATCGCGCTGTGGGCGAGCGCATCCCCATCGCCGCCCTCGGGCGAACGCGGGTATGTGCTTGCTGCCCAAATCAAGATGGATAATCCCAAAATCACCGTGCCTGCCTTGCGGACGAAGGCCCAGGCCCGATCGATCACATGGCGGAAAATATACGACCACTGCGGCATGCGATAGGGCGGCAGCTCCAGCATGAAATGATTGGGCAAATCATCCATGCCCATGCGCCCGCGCAGCAAACGGGCAACGACGAATGAGGCTGTTATTCCTGCTAGATAAATAAGGAACAATACACCCGCCTGTTTCCACGTTCCTTCTTGTTCGTGCAAAAGCATGGGCACAATCAGAAAATACACGGGAAGCCGCGCCGAACAGCTCATCCACGGCGCGACAAAAATCGTCACCAAGCGTTCTTTTGCCGAGCCGATGGTGCGAGCTGCCATGATGCCCGGAATGGCACATGCAAACGAACTAAATAGCGGTAAAAACGCCCGCCCGCTCAGCCCAGCGCGCGCCATCACCCCATCCATCAAGTAGGCCGCACGAGCCATGTAGCCGGAGCTTTCTAACAGACCAACAAATAAAAATAACAACACAATCTGCGGCAGAAACACCAACACACCGCCGACGCCGCCAATCACTCCATCCACCAGCAACGAGCGCAATTCCCCGTCCGCCATCCGCCCGCTCACCCACTCAGCCACCATGCCTTGGATCGATTCAATCCAACCCATCGGAATTTGTGCTAACGAGAAAATTGCCCAAAACACCAAAAACATCGTCACTGCTAAAATGGCACCTCCCCAAAATGGATGCAGCAGCGCGTGATCTAACCGATCCGTCGCCGTCAGTTGATTTTCGAGCGGACGGCGAGCCGCTAAATCGCAAATCCGCTTGACCTCATGGCGCCGATTTTCCACCGCATCTCTAGCAGCTTCTTGCCACTGAGGCACACGCACATCTGGTTGGCCGAAAGCAAAAGCATGCTTTAACTCAAGCAACCCTTTGCCCGCATTTGCCTGCATCGGCACGACCGGAATGCTCAACTCCTCCGCCAGCTTCGCTGGATCGAGCCGGATGCCTGCCTTTTCAGCAACATCCACCATATTCAGCGCCAGCACGCCATGATAACCTTGCTCTAAAACTTCTAACACCAGCATCAAATGACGCTCCAAAAACGAAGCATCGACGACGAAAATCACCATGTCAGGCTTCGCATGCCCCGCGAGCTTTCCTGCCAATCCCGCCGCCGCTAATTGCTCATCGGGCGATTCACCTTCCAGCGAATAACACCCCGGCAAATCCAATACACAAACCTTTTGCCCGTGCGGAGTGAAGGCATCTCCAGCTTTCACGCTCACGGTCACGCCTGCGTAATTTCCCACCTTCTGGTTAGCACCTGTTAGTGCATTAAATAACGTGGTTTTTCCAGCATTCGGGTTGCCTAACAGAGCAATAGTGGTCGGCGGCTGTGACACAAATGGCTTTGGGTTAACGAACTTTTTTCACCATCACCTGTTCTGCAAGTTCTTGGCTCACTGCCAGCTTCGTGCCGCATACCGAGCAAAGTAGGTTTCTCCCATCTTTGAGTTTTTGAATCGGTAAATTTTCACAAAACCCCATCTGCCGCAATCGATCACAGCCCGGTCCGTTCAGCTCATTGATCTTAAATTTACTCCCGACTTCAGCGTGCTTCAGAGAGATAATTTCCGAGCATTGTGCTTGGTCCTGCGGCAACTGGTTCATCCAACTGCAATCTATGATCTTGAGACTGATTTGCAACATCAAAAACTTTGCACAAACATTTAGAATTCCCGTTGGGCACTCTTGTGCGCATTTTTTTGACATTCAAGAGGTGCTGACAAGCGAACTAGCATCTTGCTACGTAAGCGCAGTAAACGCGGCCTCACTGACGTGTGATACAACGTTGGCTTTTCGGGCGCGGGTGGGGGCGATAGTTGGCGAGTAGAGCGGCGACGGTTTCCCAGTGTTTGGTTCCAAAAGCTGCCGCTTTCCCATGGTGCTTTGTGGGCGGTGCGTTGGCTCTCGCGCAGTGCGGTTCCGCCCAATATCGCAAATCATCATGCGGGCGAGTTTAAGCATTGCTTGGCATACAACGGTGCATTCTCAGCTTAAAAATTGCTTTACAGATTCGCGTTTCAAGCGGAGTTCCCGCCATTCATTGACCAAGCGGCTTGCTTCAATGATTCCTGAGCCAGCTGGAAGGTAAAGCTGTGAATCTTTCCACCAAATGCCGCGGATTGCCACCAACAAATCGCAGCGTCCGTGAGCAGAAAGCCCGAACGGAGCGCCAAATTCAAGTGGGCACGCGAGTTGTTGGCGCCAGCCGCTGAGTTGGGCCAGGGTCTCGGGTGTTCTTGGCAATGGTCCTAGCGCGGGCGTTGGGTGCATTTTGCGAATCAGCCGATTGATGCTCGTCTTCTCGCTAAGCTCTAACGAAATGCGGCTATGTAAGTGCACGATACTTCCCAAGCGTAGGATCTCTCGTGGATGACGAATGACGCTGCCTAATTCGCTGAGTTTGGCCACCAGCGATTGGGCGACATATTCGTGTTCGCGAATTTCCTTTTCATCCACGGCGAAGACCTCTTGATCTTCACTGCGCGCGGTGCCAGCGAGTGCCATGGTTTCAAAGTGCTTTCCTTCCATGGAAAAAAGAAGCTCAGGACTTGCTCCAGCAAAGCCATGATCTCCATCCAGCCAACCGTAACTGCGCCGTGGCGAAACTTGACGTGCCATGCATTGGAGCAGCCATGGCATCGGGCACGCCTCAACATGCCCGATTTCTGTTACCACAGGCACGGTTTTTTGAAATGCCCCACCTTGAATGGCCGTCATGACTTCTTGAAAAACGACGGAAAAAGGCACTGCATCCAAAGCACTCCAAAGAATCTGCGGCACCATTGCTGCTGGATCTAGCTCAGTTAGCTCGCAATAATCTAACAGTTTTTCTGGTAATTCATCGCGCGTTAGCCACTCCACTCGATCCGGTATGTGCCACGGCTCGGGATCCGATAAATCGTATGCCTGACGATAAAAAGCAACGTCATGATCCGGCGGCTCATCAACCGCAGTGAATGGGCCATAGCCGATGGCGACTTCCGATTCATTTCGGGCAAACCATGCAAGGCTTTGTTTTTTCGCGCTCATATCTTAAACATCCGCACCATTGCGCAGTGCAGGCATCTCAGGCAAGGGAACAATTATTCACATTGAATCTGGGGTTGAGTGCTCTTCCCCAGTCAGGCATCTGAAGACCCGATGTTATGGCTCGGTCGCTAGTTCTTCTCGCCCACAGCAATTTTTGTATTTTTTGCCAGAGCCGCACGGGCATGGAGCGTTGCGGCCTGTATTTTCAATGGAAAAACTCGGCTTGCGTTTGGGTAAGTTGATTTTGAGGGTGGTGCCTGCCGCAGATGGGATTGCACTTGGATCGATATTGCCGGAGCTGCCTGAGATGGCGACGTTGGCTTGGCCCAGGGCATCGCCGCCGCCTTGCATGTGGCGCGGTTGATTGTGCAATTGGCGGAGAAATGCTTCCAAGTTTGCCGCTGAGCGGAAAAGGTTTTGCAACGCCTCTTCTTTGATCGAATCCATCAAGGTGACGAATAGATTGTATGCCTCATTTTTGTATTCGATGAGGGGATCTTTCTGGCCTTGGGCACGGAGTGAAATCCCTTCGCGCAGGGAATCCATGTTGTAGAGATGCGCTTGCCATTGCTTATCGATGGCGACGAGAACCATGCGGCGTTCTTCTTGGTCGAGCACTTCTAACGGAAGATCGCCTACTCGGGTGGTGTAGGTAGCTTTGACTTTTTCCACAATCAAATCTGAGATCGCTTCCTGACCGGCACAGGCGGCGATTTCTTCCTCGCTCAAGCTGATTGGTAGGGTGGAATTGACCCATTGCATCAGCTCGCTGAAATCCACATGCTTCGATTCTTTATCTGGCATGAAGCTAGCAACTTTTGCTGGGATGGTCTCATCGATGATGTCATTGACCAGCTCTCGCGGATCTTCGGTGCTGAGCACTTGATTGCGCCAGCCATAAACGACTTCGCGCTGCATGTTCATCACATCGTCAAAGTCCAGCACGCGTTTGCGCCAAGTGTAATCGCGTTGTTCGACGCGTTTTTGCGCGGTTTCCACTGAGCGATTGAGCCACGAGTGTTCGAGTGCTTCGCCTTCTTTCATGCCGAAGCGTTCCATCATCTGCGTCATGCGATCGGCGGCGGCGAAATTGCGCATGAGATCGTCCTCGAAGGAGATGAAAAATTGCGAGCGGCCTGGGTCGCCTTGGCGCGAGCAGCGGCCACGAAGCTGGCGGTCAATCCGGCGCGATTGGTGACGCTCGGTGCCGATCACAAACAGGCCGCCGGCTTCGGGCACGCCGGGAGCGAGTTTGATGTCGGTGCCGCGTCCGGCCATGTTGGTGGAGACGGTCACTGCGCCCAAATGCCCGGCGCGGGAAATGATTTCTGCTTCCTGTTGGTGAAACTTAGCGTTCAAAACCGAGTGGACGATTTTCGCGCGCTTGAGCATGCGGGCGAGCGTTTCGGACGCTTCCACCGAGGCGGTGCCGACGAGCACGGGCTGGCCTTTTTCGTGGGCCTCGCGAATGCGTTCGATCACGGCGTTGAACTTTTCGCGGCGCGTTTTGAAGACTTGATCGTTATCGTCGATGCGGATGTTAGAAGTGTTGGTAGGAATCGGCAACACATCTAACCGATAGATGTCATGAAATTCTGCGGCCTCCGTTTCGGCGGTGCCGGTCATGCCTGCTAGTTTCTGATAGAGGCGGAAATAATTCTGAATGGTGATGGTCGCGAATGTTTGTGTTTCCTTTTCGATCGACACATTTTCTTTGGCTTCTACCGCTTGGTGGAGCCCATCGGACCAACGCCTGCCGGGCATCTCGCGGCCGGTATTTTCATCCACAATAATGACCTTATCGTCTTTGACCACGTATTGCACATCCTTTTCATAGACGCAGTAGGCTTTGAGAAGTTGGGTGATGTTATGAATTTTTTCCGCCTGGCTATCCATGCGCACTTGCATGGCTTCTTTGGCTGCGTGGCGTTGCTCATCGTTGAGCGAGAGATCGTTATCGATATCCGCATAGCAGGTGCCAAGGTCAGGTAGAGTGAAGGAATCCGGCTCGCCGGGGGCAAGAAATTCGCGACCGAGTTCCATCAAATCCGAGTCATGGCCTTTTTCATCGATGACGAAGTAGAGTTCTTCTTTGAGGGCGAAGAGTTCGCGTTTCTGGGCATCTTGGTGGAATGAGAGCTCGGTTTTTTCTAACAGCCTGCGAATGTCTGGCTCTTCCATGTAGCGCATCAATTGTCGGTTGCGCGGTTGACCGAGTTTAACTTTGTAAAGAGCGCGTCCAGCGGCTTCGGTATTGCCCTGATCTAACAGCGTTTTTGCTTCGGTGGAGAGCTCATTGCAAAGTTGCGTTTGGCGCCGCACCAATTGATCAACGGCTGGCCGATATTTTTCAAACTGATGAGACGTCTGGTTGGACGGACCGGAAATGATCAGAGGCGTGCGGGCTTCGTCGATCAGAATCGAGTCCACCTCATCGATGATGGCGAGGTAATGGCCGCGCTGGACTTGCTCGTCTTTGGTCGAGGCCATGCCGTTATCGCGCAGGTAATCGAAGCCGAATTCCGCATTGGTGCCGTAGGTAATATCGCTATTGTATTGCTCGCGGCGATCCCATGGTGCCATTTGATTTTGAATGGTGCCGACGGTCAGCCCGAGATAGCGGAAAAGCGCGCCCATCCATTCTGAGTCCCGCTTGGCGAGGTAGTCATTGACGGTGACGACGTGCACTCCGAGGCCGGTAAGTGCGTTCAGATAGACGGGCAGGGTGGCGACGAGAGTTTTTCCTTCACCAGTCTGCATTTCCGCGATCATTCCGCGGTGGAGGGCAACGCCGCCGACGAGTTGGACATCGAAGTGGATCATTTCCCACTTGAGCGGGCGATCACTCACGATGATTTCAGTGCCGCAGAGGCGACGCGCGGCATTTTTAACGACGGCAAAGGCATCGGGTAAAATTTGCTCAAGATACTTGGCACGCGCTTTTGAAAACTGGTCCTCGATTTCGTGGAATGCCACCTTCGCGGCTTGGATCGATTCGGCACTGGCCTGTGCTTTGGGCAAGTTGGGAAATTCTGTGCGCAGGGCATCGAGGCGCAGATTCATCGCCGTGGCGACTTCTTCCAAGCCCGCGGCATCCATGCGATCGATTTGTGGCTTGGGCGCGATGTCAAGCGCGTGGTAACGAGCGAGATGGCTCTGCCACTTGCGTGTGAGTTCTTGCAACTTTTCTGCGGGCTCGCGCTGGAGCGCCTCCTCAATTTCCTTGATGCGTTTGACCGTAGGACGAATGCGGCGAAGCTCACGTTGGTTTTTACTTCCAACGATTTTTTGAAGAATCCACTTAATCATGTGTAAAATTTGTTAGGCAAATACAAGCCGATGGGCAGGCCATACATCGCTGGGTTACTCAATGCAAGCGTTAGCCGCTGGCGGTGATACGATGGCGGATGGCGGCGAGTTGATCAAATGGTCATTGCGTGAAATCCACCGTCCACAATCATTTCGATGCCGGTGATGAAAGAGCCTGCTGCCGGTGATGCGAGCAGGAGCGTTGCGCCGATGAGTTCTTCCGCATTGCCGAAGCGGGAGGCGGGAGTCTGCCGCAAGATGTCAAGCACGCGTGATTCATCGAGCACTTTGCGGTTTTGCTCCGCGGGGAAAAATCCAGGAACGAGCGTATTTACGCGGATGTCTTTATCGCCCCACTCGCGCGCGAGATTGCGGGTGAGATTGTGCACGGCAGCCTTCGATGCCGAGTAGGTGAAGACGCGGGATAGAGGATTGAGACCGGAAATCGACCCAAGATTGATGATGGATGCGGCGCGGCCTTCATCGATGAAATACTGCCCGAAGACTTGGCACGAACGAAAAACTGCTGACAGATTGGTATCGATGATGCGTTGATATTCTTCTTCGGAAATTTCCAAAAACGGAGTGGGGGAATTGATTCCAGCTCCATTGATGAGGATGTCCACCTTGCCAGATTTTTCGAGCACGGTTTCTAACAGCGCATGGAGTGAGTCTCTCGAAGTGACATCCACTGGCACATAATAGCCATGGCCGCCGTGAGCGGAAATTTCTTCCAAGCGGCGCTCGGCCTTTTCCGGAATGCGCCCACCGAGCACGACTTCCGCACCCGCCCGCGCGAGTCCCACCGCGATGGTGCCGCAGAGCTCGCCGGTGCCGCCGATGATGACGGCGGTTTTTCCGTTCAAGTTAAAAAGTTCGTTGATGTAGGTCGAGCTTGGCATGGCTTAATTTTTATCGTTCAAAGAAATTCTGCCAAGCATAGACTTTGCGTTATAAAATTGATGCCGCCTTGTCCGATTATTTGCGGCTGTCTGCCCTGGTGATGTCGTCTTGAGTCCACATCAAGCGGTCGGGCCCAGCGGAGCGGATTTCCCATTGGCCGCGGCCAAGGGCGTGGAAATGCAGAGGCTCTTGCCAGCGGTCCACGATCCGCAAGGAGCGATCGAAGACGGGAGATTTTGCAGATAGCCATGGCTCACTTTGTGAAGCAGTTCCGCGAAGGGCCGCGCTCCATTCTTCATTTGCTGAAAGCGGCCGCTGGCTCATGGATTTGTGAATGGTTAGAAAATCAGTCATGCTCCGCTGCAAGAGTAGAAGATCATTTTTTGCTGTTAGATTCGGGTTGCCATAGTCCTTAAGCGCATCGTCTCCAACGGCTGTTAGAGAAGTGTTTGTCATAGGAGTGGAGTAGCTGGCGACTTCCGAAACGACGATGCCCGGGGGAATGACATCATCGGCTGTTGGCCGCGGTGGCGGTGTAATTTTCTGAGTTGGCTTCGTCCACCACCAAACGCCTAGTGTCAAGAAGGCGAGCAATCCTAACAGAAGCCAAAGCCTGCCCCATCTTTGCATCATGATGGCTTAATGAATCCAAGTGGTGCTGTGGCGGATAAGGGATTCCAAAAGTTGGCAATGTTAGGCAAGACGGATGCCATGCTGGTGGCTGGCACGCCGAACCAGCGCAGCAGCTCCGCAAAATAAACGTCCACCGAGGTGCTCGGTAAAAGACGGCCGCCGTAGCCGACATCGTCTGGGCCATCCAGCGTGAGATCAGGATAGGTGCCGAATAATTTCCCGCCATCGACTGGGCCACCCATGACGAACATATTTCCGCCCCAAGCATGGTCGGTGCCGCGGCCGTTAGAACGCAAGGTGCGGCCGAAATCCGAGGCCGTGAATGTGACGACATCATCGGCAAGATTGAGCGTTTCCAGCCCGAGTTGGAAGGCGGTGAGCGCGGCATCCACTTGGAGCAGCAATTGCGCTTGAGGCTGGAGCAAATCGCCATGCATGTCCCAACCGCCGATGTTGACGAAAAATGTTTGGCGGCGCAGGCCAAGTTGCGAGCGGATTTTGATCGTCCGTAGCACCGCTCGCAGCGCGTTTGCTAAGTTATTATTGTTAGGAAAGAGTGCTTGAGCCGCGCCGAGATCTGCAGCTGGCGATTGGAAAACTTCCTGAAACGACCGTTGAGAATCGATGCTCTTTTTGGTGATTTTACTAAAACTCTGATCTAACAGATTTGCATACTGATGATCGAGCATGTTGCCGAGTGCGAGATTTTTCAACTCATTGGGCAAGCCATCGCTATCAAAGCCCATCGATCCGTTAGGCGTGATGACGAATTGAGTGGTATCTCGGCCAACTTGAAAAACATTATTTCCTGCGAGAGAAATCGACATCGATGTCGCATCGGTATTGTAGGCTGAGTGGATGATGTCCGCAGCGCGGCCCGCCCAGCCGCTGAGTTCAATCATTCCCTGAGGCACGGCCGTCTGCCATTGTTCGATCTGATCGACGTGCGAGAAAAGTGAGCGCGGCACGGCGATCGCATTTGAGGATCCATTGTCCCACGCGGCATACTGGCTTTTGGTAATCGGTTGGACGAGCGTGCCAAGATTAGTCACCATCGCCATGCGTTTTTTACCTAAAAAGGCACCAGTGCCGGTGGCCATTTGGTGCATGCCCGTCATCGATGGATGCATGGCAAAATCTGCGGCAGTATCGACGAGCTGCCGCGTGGCCAACGCATTTCGATCCAGCGCGAGCCCACCATCGCTGTCAAAAGCACCGCGGGTGGCGGCATAGCTTTGATAGCGGGAAATTTCATACGGCACGAGCATTTGAAATGAATCAATGCCACCGCTGAAAAATAAGCAGACGAGTGCTTTGGAATCACTGCCCGAGCCCAGAGGATCTGCGGCGGCATGATTGGCTAACTTTAAGTTCAGGAGCGTGTTGAGAACGGCGGAGGACGAAAGTGCCGCGCAATTGAACTGATGGAGAAATTTTCTTCGTGTGAGGTCTGGCATACAATGGCTAGGTTGGGCATTGGGTTAGCGTTGCACGCTGCCTTCGGGGCTGCACGCGGCGAGATAGATGGCGATTTGCACACGCTGGATGGCATCGCTGGCGCGCACTTGATTCAAGGTGCTGAGAATTTCGTTGCGAGTGGCCATGCTCATCATGCCGCTGCAGAGAAGGAGGTTGACTCGGTCCACCAGCGCCGGAGGATCCGCGGCGAGATCGAGAAATTCTTGGTAGTCCGGAGGGAAGCGATAGGTGCTGTAGAGCCGGAGTCCATCATTCGTTTGATCCCAGATTTGATTGGTAAACGAAAGTGCCGAGTGGCTGTTGGTGATTTGGAATGCAGGCCCAGCGAGTCTATTCTCCGTGAGCAATCCGGGTGGCCGATAATCGGGGCGGAAAAAGTTGAAAACGCTAGGTGAGTATCCCGGAGATTGCAGAGCGTTTTCATAAAATTCTCCATAATCATACCAAATGAGATTTGGAAATCTTTCGAGACGGCCAAGGCGAGCCACCGCCATCGCGCGATGAACTGGTTCTTTCAACCGGCCAAAATCCTTCGCGGCAAGTGACCAACGCACGTCGCGCGCCTCTTCATCTAACAAAATCGCACGGACGACTGCGCCGAGATCACCTCGCTTGCCAACTCCGTTGTTAGAAAAAATTTGTGAAACACGATTAACGTAGGATGGGCTTGGATTGCTGGTGACTAAAAATTGAATCAATTGCTTGCTGATGAAGGGCGCTGTGTTTGGGTGCCGCATCAAGTAGCGCAGCGCGTCCTCGATATCGCGCATGCCATTTTCTGGAGTGGCAGCCCGAGCAGGAATGACGAGTGCTGCCAGCATTTGTTTGCGATCGAAGTCATGCTTCTCTGACCACATTTTCATCGGTGTGGACGAATCTTCATCTTGATATCCACCACGCCCCCAGCGGGTGCCTCCAAACCAAAGCCCAGTGAAGACACGAGACATTTCCGTGATGTCTTCATTGTTGTAGGTCGGGATAAAATTTCCACCTACTACTTTTCTAGTGCCATCTGGATTGAGTTCCCAGAGCCCGATGGTGAAAAGTTGCATTAACTCACGGGCGAAATTTTCGTCAGGGAATTGATTGATTTCCGGGCGCGCTTTTTGATTTCCGATGTGGCTTAGATAACGGCCCATCATCGGATTGAGTGTCACTTCGCGTAGGATGTCGTGATAGTTTCCGAAGGCATGTTTTACGAAAATATCATAATATCCCGCCATGCTGACTGGGCGATCGTTTAAGTTTCCATCTCGCCGCGAGGTGACGAGAATTTGACTCAGTGCGAATGCAACGCGTTGCCGCAGTTGATCTTCCCCTCGAATCGCGCCTCGTGCAAATGCAGTGCTGGCATTGCTGCCCAAAACGTAGCGATCAAAGTAATTATAACTCAAGTCCGTGCGCGGGCCTCGCAAATCATTGACCATCGCTTCGATGATTGGCCGATGCAAGGTAGGCACTTGCTGCAATTGATCATCAATCCACCCGCGGATGCCGAGGCTTTGGACTTTTTCAATGGCGGCAGTCGTTGCTCCAAATGTGGCTTGCTGCAATAAACGTGCCGCTTGCTCTCGGCTTACTTGCGTGGCACTCGGCGATGCTGTTAGAGCGTTTTTAAATTGCTCCGAAAATGCCGCGTAATCACCAGCGACGGTGCCGGCAATCGCGCCACTGCTATGGAGCATGAGCGATTCTTTGCGGATGCTATTGCGCTCAAAAGGATCGCTGCCGAAGAAATGTTCATCCCAATCAGCAATGCCATCCGCATCGCTATCCTGATCATTGGATTCTAGCGCGTAAAACATGCTGGTAGATTGAGAAAACGGATTCACAATGCGCATTTGGCTGTTAGATCCGTTAGGCGCGGTGGGTAAATTGAGAGCTTGCCAGTTAGATAGATTCTGGCCGTGTAAAATGCGTTGGCGTTTCCATGGGCTACGCGGCCAATTGAGTAAGACATCATTCGCCTCAGTGGCCATGGTGAGTTGCACTTTGGAATTTGGATCGAGCGGATCGGTGCCCCATTTGGCTTCTAACACATTGGCCGCGCCATCGCCATCATCGTCTTGATTTGGCGACAATGCGTTGAGCCGGTAGTGGGCTTCCCATGCGTCACTCATTTGGTTTTTGTTAAAATCCCCCGCTTGAGTGATTTCGTTAGAAATGAATGCTGGCCGTGATAGTGCAAGAAGTGGATTTGAATGCTCGAGCTTCTCAATGCGATCACTAAATCCATCACCATCCGTGTCTGTTAGAAGCGGATGGCTACCGAGTAAAAATTCATCGAGATTTTTAAGGCCATCGCCATCTGCATCCAGTTGGGCATCATTGGAGAGGTTGATGTTGAGGCCGTAGGTCGTTTCCCAAACATTTGGCATTCCATCATCGTCAGCATCGAGCATGTTGGCAAAATTCGGGTGGGTGAGCAGCGTTGATGAGCCGATGAACACTTTCATGCCGGGCCGCGCATCGATGCTTGGAATGCCGACGTTGCCATCATCGTCACGCCAGGTTGCCGTGCCGTTTTGAATCGATGCCACAGCCGAGGATTGACTTACCAGGCGTGTGATGGCGGCTTGATTTTTTCGTAAATTGAAAATTTCAAACGTCACATTCCATAAATCGCCCACTCCTCTCGTGGCAAGCATACGGAAACGCAGTGGGTCAGACAAATCATTGGAACCGTAGCCACTAAAGCCTAACGCATTTTTCAGATCAGAAGGTAAAAAGTTAGAATCTGATAGATTGATGTTAGTTGTCGGGCTGTTGGCCGCGCTAAACGCATGGGCAGACTCGCTGCGGAAGCTATAAGTCAATCTGCCATTGGTCATTTGCAATCGCATGCGAAGACTCACATCGGCGTCGTTCACCACATTTCCCACATAGAAAGTGATCAAGCTATTATTGTAGCCATCGCCGCCCCCGGCGGAGGTGGCTCCGTGGTCCCAGTGCAGGTGCACAGGCTCTAATTTCCATTCCCACTGAGTTGGCGCGGGCGTTGCGCGGTAGGTCGGAACGAAGCTGGAGCTAAGCGGTTGAGTTGGAGATAAATACCTTTCCTTGGTCAGCTTATCAGAAATCCCATCGCCATTGCTATCGATGCTGTTAGGGTTGCTTGGTAGTGTTGATTTCACCTCCTCGAAATCACTCAAACCGTCGCCATCGCTATCGACGAGCAAGGAATTTTCAGCGGATTCTTCATTGTCATTCAAGCCATCGCCATCGGTATCTAGTTTGCGTGGATTGCTTGAACGCTGAAATTCTTGGAAATTACTGAGGCCATCTCCATCAGGATCGGCCGCCGTCGTGGCGGCATTGGCAGGCTGCAAAGCGTGACGCAATTCATACCAATCAGGAATGCCTGAACTATCAGCATCCAGGGTGGCATCGATGATTTGTAGGCCATGCAGTCCAATCGACCAACCATCCACATTTCTCACCTGCAGAGAAAATGAAGGACTGGTTAAATTACGATACATGACGTAATTCCCCATTGGGTGAGATACTTCAGTGCTCGCACGCATCACCTCCACCCAATCGCTTTGCGGGGCCATGCTCATGGAAGTGTATGGGCGCGCGTTGGCTGGTAAGCCATTGAGAATTACTTCGCCTTTTTGTCCGTCATAGGCGCTACCCACGTAGGCAATCACATGGTATTGGGAAAAAGGAACGCCGCTGATGTTCACGGTGGCGGGTGTCGTGTTATTTGCGGCGATGAGCGAGTTCATGACCTTGCGGTCCGCTGCTCCATCATTGTGGGATGCTTGTAAATTATTCGATGTCCAAGCAATCGACATTCCTGGGACTGCAGTGCCATTGGAGCGTGAAAATTGGCCAATATTTGATCCTACTATATCAGCAGTATTTCCAGAGCCGCGGCTCCATGATCTGAGAGGTAGAGTATTATTCCAGTGCAGTTGCGGAACCCATCCTGCTGGTTTGTGGCTAGGCACCGCGCTTTGTGGCTGATCTGAGCCGACAAAATTTAGCGCGATGCCACCCGCGAAAGAAATTGGCGAGCTGCTTGCGCTGTTAGGTAAGCTGCCGACACGTTTCTCAAAGGCATCCGGAGCACCATCTCCATCACTATCGATCATGAGCGGTGACGACGTTGGGGACACCGTCACTTCAGAAAAATCTGATAGATCGTCGTCATCCGTATCTGCGAGCATTGAGTGGCTGCCTGCTGCGCGCTCTTGGGCATCAAGTAATCCGTCGCCATCAGAATCTGCGATTTGCGGATCGCTCGACATACTACCAGAGTTGTATTCTTGCAAAGCAGTTAGGCCATCACCATCCACGTCCGCACTGGCATCCGCAGCCGTGGCATCATTGAGCTGATTTTCTTCCTCCCACCATCTTGGCAATCCGTCACCATCGCCATCGAGCAATCCATCGCCATCCACTTCGAGGCGCACAAAATCAAATTGAATCCAACTAAAATCACCCGCAGGCGGCGGTGGGCCATTGCGCCTGAATAAAATACTGTTAGGTCCGGCAACCGCCTGCACGCTCGATGCTGGAAAATCGATCGTAATGCGCCGGTCCCCATCAATGCCCACTCGATTTAGGAGCAGAACATTCGCCGCAGAATTGATAAAACGCACGCTCACATCGTGCTTGCCAAAATTTTCGCCATTGCCCGTGACGGGCGACCATGAGCCGCCGCTTATCAAATCAAAGGTGAGGCGCAATCTTGAATTTGCACTCACCTGAGCCGCATTTAACATAAAATGGATGCGATTCTCAGGATCTGCATTGGTTATGGAGCGCTCAAATGCCTTATCTGGCTCAGCAAATGGCACCTGCAATGGGCTTGTTAGATTATTGTAACCCGAAGGATACGTTCCTATCTGATAGAAATGATCATCTCGAGTTGGATTGTTCACCGCATCATACTGCGGATCTGCTGGCAGCCGCGTCACGCGCCCTGGGCCCACATTCGACGAGCCATTGTCCGAGGAAAATTCGTCAGTTGGCGAGTAGCCAGATGCCAATGGATCCTCATCTTGCCCGATCTGCCATAAGACGACCGGGCTTGCTGTTAGAGAAGGCACCATGCTCAACAACGCAGCAAAGATAATTTTCCTAACAAATAGACTCAAGCGCATCTCCAATTGTTTTTTTTGATAAAATGGATTCACGAAAAATTTGGGTTTATCTATAATCTACAGAAATAGAATGATGATGGCAATTTCTTTACTGCGCAAAAATAGGTGCCTGAGCATAAGGCAAGGAACAGTTTGAGTGATTTCTGGTTCTGATGATTTTCTATCGATCATCTTCCTCCCACCCTCGGAGCGATTGCTTTTCGATTCTACGATCGGCGCGGTGGATGATTTGGCGTTTCTGTTTTGGAGTGAGATCTTTTTCTTTCGCCCAAGGGCGCGGGCCTGCATCGCCGGCCATGAGGCAACCCAATGGCTGAATTTCCGCCACGATCTCGGCGAGGTCGAAGTCTTTGAGTTGCTGCTTGATCTGCTCTGCGGATTTGTAGGCCATCGGCGTTTCACTGAGGTCCGCTTTTCCATGCCACCAGCGCACATCGAGTTCTGCGGTCTGTTCTGCAACCAATGCCGAAACTTGGTCCTCATCGAGACTGCCATCTTTCATCCGGAATAGCTTTACCAATGCGCGCCGCGAAACATTGCGCCCGGCTCCATGCGGAGCAAAACTCAGGAATTCACGGTTATTCCGCCCCATCACTAACAGAATTGGTGCGGCCATATTCAACGGGATCAAGCCTAGTTTTGGGCGGCCAATTTCATCGAGTCCCGCAGGGGTCGCGCCTTTGCCATGGTAGAATGTTTCACCCTCGCGCCAGACAAAGTTATGTGCATTTCCTACAGTTGCCGCGATTTCAGAGCCGAGCTTGGAAACCAGCATTTCGTGGATGCATTGATGATTCGCAGCCGTCCAGCGGCCGACGTATTGCAAGGCCTGCCAATACGCTCGGCCTTCATCGGAATCTGCATCGAGCCAGTAACCCGCTTCTGGAATTCCTGCCGCGATTTTGGTAGTGTGTTTCTCGGCTGCTTTTTGCCCGCGCTTGAACAGGTGCGCTCCCAATCCGCGGCTGCCATGATGCGTTACTAAGACCTTCCAGGCTTGATTTCCATGGCCAAGCGCCTGGGCCATTTCCACATAACGAGCTTTTGTTAGAGCGGACAACTGTTCGTCAGAAAATTTGATTTCTCCTAGCCATGCGAAGTGATTTCCATCACCTTGATCTGCTAGATGCATGGCAGCGTGGCGCTCTAAGCCTTGCAAAAATGGATTGTTCCAAACGTCCTCATCCAAGATTGGATGTTTCACCCAGTCTGCTGTCGGGCGGCCGCCTGCGCCGAAGCGAGTGCAGGTTTCCAATAAATCCAAGATTTCTTTCGTTGATGCTTCTGATCGGAAAAACGAAGCACGCATGGAACAACAAACATCCTCACTATGGGCACTTGGTATGAGTGCACGATCCACGGCGATGATGCCGCCCACTGGAATCGTCGCAGTTGAGCTTCCAGCCGGACATGCATCCGGCATGACCGAGCCGCTGAGCACGACTGGCACTCGCAGCAGCTCGTTCATTTGCCGCCTCACCGCCCCGATGTTTTGAAAATCCAGCGGGCTCGTCGCTGCGATGGCTTCTGTGAGCGGCACCGGATTTTCCCGTAGCCTCAGCCTGAGATCCGGCGGCGGGAAATCGCGGCGTAGTTTTTTCAATGCATACGATGCATCTTGTATGCCTCGCTGCTCCAAAAGGCGCACAGCATCAAGAAGTGCCTCGATTTGTGGGCCTTCTTGCCATCCTGCGAGGATGAGGTCGGATTCGGTGAGTAGAGATGGTTTCATCAATTTTTTAAAATGGTTGCCCGGCCCAAGGCTTTCGCACTCGGGCCGGACTGGAATCATTCCGTTTCAGAAAAGTCCGTGGCTGTCGGCACGACTCGGAAGCTCAAGTGAGGCGTGCGTTTCCGCTGGACTTCACCAGCCACCACGGATCGAAGAAGCCCTGCCGCGCGTTGCAGTGCGGCTTCAATGACAGGTGGTGGTTCTTGATTCGATCGCGGTGTTTCCACCACGACGAGCAGCTTGGCGCCTTTGCCGATGGGTTCCACCGATCGCACCACGAGATCCACCAGAAGCGGATCTGCGCAGATGCTGCCAAATGCGGCGTCCAGACACTGCCGAATCGCCTTGTGATATTGTAGCGCACGAGCTGGCAATCGATTTGAATTCGATACGGCCCGAGTTTCTTGTTTCTTTAATACGTGTGGGGCAATGCCGTCGTCCGGACGGACATCGGCACATAGAGTCTTCAGTTTTTGAACGTGTTTGATGTGATGATTTTTCATATGCGTATTGTTGGCATTACGGCACGAAGAGACCTCCGGCCCATGTGTGTTAGAAATCCGCGACTGCTGTAGGCAAACGGTGCAATGGCACGCGTCAAAGCAGTCGAGCGTCAGTTCATGGCGCTGAGGAAGCGAACAGTGGAAACTTCAAAGGCGTTTCTTAACGAGGAAAACGCGATGAAACATTTCAAACCGCAAACGCTCCGACAGCGCTGGGTGCAAACAGCGCGAACTTTCGGGCGATGGTGAAAAATGCGGTCATACTTCCTCCTAGATGGATGCGGATTGTAAGTAAGGATCTCAGATAAAAACGCAAGCAGTATCTGATTTTTTTTTGCCTCGCGAATTTAAACGGTTGGTTGGCGGCTCAAGCTGGGCTTGGATAAATCACGAATCTCTCCGTCGCTTGTTTTCATGAAAGCTGTAGAAACCGTAGAAAGAAAAAAATGATTCATTAGGCATGCGCAATGCTCAGTTAAATTTGTTGGCAAGCGTGTTCACTTGCAACAGCTTCTGCAGCGAGTGAAAGGCTTCTTAATAATTCTCAGTTTGTCTGGATTGGTCCTGTTGACGGCGTGTTTTTGGAACAATCGTTTTGAGACAGATCCGCGGTCCCTCGGGGCCAGTATGAGAGCGGGACAGATGATCGTAGTTGAGAAAAAGGAAGGGGATCCGGACATCGCGCGGATCATTCCACTGCCGCTTGAAGAGCCGGCGCGTTATTTGCACGTGTCGTTTACATTTCGCGCGGTGGATTTGATGGCCGGTGCTGAAAAATGGCAGGATGGCCGGTTGTTTGTGGATTGGGTGGATGGGGCAGGACGAACCATGGCCTACGACGGCATCATGAGTTGCCGTGAATTGGACAAAAAAAACCGCAGCGCGGACTTACTCATAGGCGGCAGAGTGAACGGATTAGTTCCGGTGCTGCGGGTTGAGCATCTTGGCCGGTCGGGACGGATGGAAATCCATTCCCTGCGGGTAGTCGCGGTGCGGGAGCGAGGTTGGGGACTGTGGGCTGGTGGTGCTTTGGTGGTGCTTTGGGGAGCTTGGTTATATTGGTTTGTTAGACTTTGCTCGCATGCCACAAAGGCAAGGGTGGCCTTAGCAGCCGTTTTCCTTTTGCTGGTGGGCTGGTTTTTGATTGTGCCGGGGCCGTGGGCAAATGTGCGCCCGTTAGCGGGGCAGTTTGATTTTGGGAAGGCGTTGGCAGAAACGGCGGAAATTTCAGCGAATCTGCAAAACTGGGATGTTGCTTCCCCTAGAGGCGAGACAGCGGTGCAGGGAAGTATATTTTTGCAAGTGAAGATGCTGCTTTGGTTCCTGCGTCCGGTGCTTCATGCGCTCATGTTTGCGATGCCAGCGTTTTGCATGGTGGCTTTGTGTGGAGAGAGATCGGCGTGGTGGGCGGGCTTGCTTGTTTCCCTCGGGGTAGAGCTTGCCCAAGTGGCCTTCGGCTTTAGTTTTGATTGGATTGATGTGACGGATTTGGCGCTGGATTGGATCGGGATTGCTCTCGGAATTTTGATTTGGAGAGTCATGCTACGTGAGTGGAAAGGCCGATTTTCACCCTGGAGGATAAGAGCTAAATTAACTACGAGAACTACGTTGGATGCTTAGACCAGCGGCCGAGGCGGGAAAATAGTCCGTCTCGCGCAGCTTCCAAAATTAGCGAAACGCGGCTTAGCCCATCAAAGCGAGAAACGATGATGAGGTAGGCAGTGAGCATGGTGAAAGCAGCAAGTAGTCCTCTTTTGCGACGCTGAAGCCAGACCATGTTGCGGATTTTGTAGTAGAGTTTCCAATCGGCAAGGCCAGGCTCAAAATAGATGGTTTTCCCAAAAAGCTGTGTGTGCCTGAGTTCGGGTGGGCCGGGGTGATCGAGAGCAGAGCCGATGACCGCGATTTGTGTGATGCCAGCTTGAGCGAAGCGCCAGGGATATTCCTCATCCTCGCCGCGGATGAATAAGTCTCCGAGCACGGGGCCGATTTGGTCTCGGACTTGGCGCGGCACTAAAGATCCGGTCCAGTTGTTGCGGGTTTCCACAATCGGCATGATCTCGATTTCATCAAGGGAATGGACGACGTGCCAACCAGTTGGTGTTGTTTTGACCTGCATGGGCCAAGTTAAGTCTTTTGATATCGGGTCGATCTGAATTGAGTGCCTAACTTGGTCATCTCGCCAAGGTGGGACAAGGAGTTCAGCCAAAGCATCTGGGCGGGGCCACGAATCATCATCAAGGATCCAAACTGCACTGGCAGCGTTTGAATTTGAGAATGCGAGCTCCATGGCTTCTTCGATGCCACCTGCATTGCCACGATTTTCCTTCATCCGATGGACAATGAGCGGGAAGGGGAGAGAGGGTAGATTTTCGAGTGCGATTGCCGTGCCATCGTTCGATAAATTGTCGGCGATGACGACGAGATCAGGCGGGCGAGTTTGTGCAGATAGAGACCGCAAGCATGCCAGAGCAGTTTCCTTGCGGTTCATGGTTGCGAATACCGCTGCGATTTTCAGAGAGTTTGGCATGACGGTTGGCGAGAGTAGAATCTCACCGTTTGAGGATTTGTTTCCAGATTGCGGCGGCGATCCATAGGAATCCGTCCACAAGACCGTTGAGGTAGGGATCGGAAAAAAAGGTGATGCCGTGGACTCTGCGGATGGCTCGTGATTCGATGTGTTGCCGCTCGGCGGTGACGGCTTCATCCATGTTGCGCGGCTTAGCGAGGTGGCGCTGAGAAGCATTTTCCCCGTGGAGACGGAAATCTGCGATATTGGCGGGGATGCGCTGGAACGTTTTGCCAAGCGAGTGAAGGCGGGCGTAGAACTCGCCGTCCATGACGTAGCGGAAGTCTTCGCGGAGCAGATGGCCGGCTGCGATCACCGTTTCCTTGCGGTAAAAAGCGGCGGTGGAGCCGATGTAGCAATGGTGGTGGACGTGGACGAAGGGCGACCAGCGGGGCGTGGTGATGGAGCGAATGAAATGACCGTCTTCATCGATAAAATTCCAATTTCCGTAAACGACGTCTGCGCGAGAACTTTTTAAACGTGGCAGGATTTCAGCGAGAATTCCGGGCTTGAGCCTATCATCGGCATTGAGCCACATCACCCACTCGCCTTTGGCGCGGGCAAAGCCTTTATTGATGGCTTGGGACATGCCCTCGTCGGGCTCTTGGATCCATGTGGCGTGGGGAAATGTAGCCGCGATTTCCGCGCTGTGATCCGTGGAGCAGGCATCGTAGATGAGATGCTCGAGTGAGACGTCCACCTGCTCCACGCAGCTCTGCAGGCACTCGCCTAGGTAGCGGCCGTAGTTGCGGGACGGGGTGATGATGGTGAAATCCACGAGCGTCTGTGGTTACTTTTTCGCGAGTTCGAGGACTTTGAATGCGATTTTGTCCGCATGCAGAATGGACGTCCAGTGCGAGGAAATCGAGATCGGATCACGCTCGTTTCGTTCCCACAAAGAAATTTCATTGAGTATGGCTTGGACGTGGCCGGTTACGTCATCGCTGGCGGCAAGGGTGCCGGAATTTTGGGATGAGAACCAGCGAAAACTCGCCATGGTAGGACGCGTTGCTGCCACCACAGAACATCCGCAGCAAAGTGCCTCAGCGGCGGCAATGTTGAAGCTCTCGTAGGCGGAGGGGCAGTAGTAGATTTGTGCAGTTGTTAAAAGCTCCCTGAGTTTTTCGTGGGGAAGCTTGCCATGAAGGGTCACGCGTTCTGGATGGGGAAGGTTATCTCTCCATGCCTCGATCTCAGCCGTCAAATTCCCGACGATATCGATCCCGATTTTCATATTTTCAAAAAGCAAGCGGCCGAGCGTCCCGGTGAGGAGGCTCGGCCGTTTCTGAATTTGATCATCCCATCTGCCAATGGCGATGATTCGTGCTTGTTTACGATGAGAGGCCGGATCGAACCGCAGGCTAGGAGAAACAGCGTGAGGCAGTAGCTCGACTTTTTTCGCTAAAGCCTCCCCGCCGTATATGCGGCACAGCCTTCGATAGCTCTCAACGGCGTCCGGAAATACGCAAGCGATATGGTGGCCTTGCTTTAGATGAAACGCACGGAGCAAATCGGTGCGCACCATGCCAATGCTCAGGCCGCGGAGGATTTGAAAAGCCGCGCGTATGGAGAGCGCGGGGCTTGCACCAGAACCATTGAGAGTCCATTGCTCAACGATCCATGCACGGAGACCATTGAGCGGGCTGATATTGCCGCTGCTGTCTTGGTTGAGCACAAGTTTCACTCCAGACTCGCGGATTGCCCGCGCGATGTGCCGGAATTGTGGGCTACCCCAGGCATAGAGGACCACTCCGTCAAGTTGGTGCGAGCGCCACCACTCGGCGGATTCAAGATTGGAATAATCCGTGCGGATTAGATCCGTCTCGTCTTCCGGCTTGCGGGCACCGGGCATGACGGCGCGAGACTCGATGCCGATTTGCTGGAAACCGCGGCAGAGAAGCCCACTATCGCGCGCGAAAAAATCAGGGCCTCCACCGAACTC
>RDZR01000080.1 GCA_004294095.1 Verrucomicrobiota bacterium | reverse complement strand
AATACCGTGCTCCAAGAAAATTTGCTCATAACTAAAGTCCTTTGAAGCCGACGTAAGGCTGGTAGGTGCCAATAGGAACTAATACTGGCCTCCACTCACGATTAAGACGGCGGTATTGGTTAATAAATTTGGTGGGATCCGCCCAATGCTCAAAGGTGGCTGGCACACTATTTCGCTGCATGCCGATGTGAATGTTGTGGCGAATTTCAAAATGTAAATGAGCAGGATACATGCCTGAGTTGCTGCCGATCGTGCCGATTTGTTGCCCACGTTTGATTTGCTGACCTACGCGCACCATGATGCGATCCAGGTGACCGTTGAGCGTATCGCAATACTTTACCACGCCACTCTGCGGATCACGGTAAGCATGGCGCGTCAGCACCACATTGCCCCAGCCAGTGCGCACGTTGTAGGCGAAGGTCACGATGCCATCTGCCACCGCATATACCGGATCTCCTAAATCCGTATCACCACCGCCACGGCCATTCCAATCTTCACCAAAGTGTTGCGGTGCTCGCAGCCGAAGCCCACGGGCTTTGTAGTAACCATCGGCATTTGGGATGCCGACGGGAAAATCAAATCCCGATGCGAGATTGATCTTTGCCTGCTGAGCCGCGAGCTGGCCTGAGCAGACGATCACACAGGCAAAGATGCCTAGAAAGCATCTAACAATCCATGGGTTTACATAATGAGGCATCGCGTCTGAATGAGTAGCATAAGAATTAGGCTTCGTCCACTCGAAGAGGCCGGTATCCGCCGATGGCTTTGAAATAGAGCATTAAAATCAGATAAATCACCGCCATACTTGCCGGAATGAGCGAATCGATTTTCAAGGTGGTGCGATTGGCTTGAATATCGGCAGCGACGACCGTCTGTTGCTCAGGCGTGCGTTTTGCTACTGGGATTTTTTTCGCTTCTTCTAGGCGCTTGGCATCGAGCGGAGTGATTTCTTGGAAGCCGAAAAATTTACTTTTCGCCTCAGAACTTTGCCATTCTTGATAGAGTGCCGGATGATTTTCCTTCAGCTCCTGAGCGGCGAAGCGGTCCTTGGAATACCCGAGCCCCGGGCTGCCGATTAAGCCGGCCGACATCATGCCAACGCCGCCCATCAAGCTCATGGCGATGGCACCCGTGCGCGGGAAGCGATCCCCTGCTACGGCAAGCATCGTCGGCCAGAAGAATGTTTTACCAAAGGCATAGACCATCAATGCGCCGATGGCTGGGCCAAAGGCATGCACCGCGCTGACTAAATTAAGCCCGAGGCAGGCCAAAAGCGCGCAGACAAAAAGCAAGCTCACCGGCTTCAGGCCGAGCTTCGTCTCGATGAAGTGAGCCATGAAGCGCAGCACGAACATGAAAAGCGAGGTGATCACGAACAGGATTTTCCCCTGCTCCACAGTCAGAATCGAGCCGGTGATGTTTTGAATCCATGAGTCCGTGCCGATCTCGACTGCACCGACCATGGCGTGCGCGATGAACAGCAAAAAGAGCACCCAGTGGCCGAGGGCAAAGCCGGTAATCGCCGCGATCCATAAAAACATTCCCCCTGCAATCACTGCTGAAAGTGTTTTTGCAAGCGGCTCTTGGTCTGGCAGCAGCGGGGTGAAAATGCCGATAAAAAATAAGTAGAGTAAACCACTGACGACGGCCGCGCCTAAGATACCCACGTCCTTGAGCATTTCGCCCAATTTGAGCCCTTTGGCCGATGCTTCCGATTGGGGAAATTTCTGCCCCAAATACATCGCGCCATAAACCAGCGTGGGGATGAGATAAAATGCCAACTGAATTTTCCAATCATAGTGGCCCATGGACCAACCAATCAGGCCACCAAAGATCATGCCGAGCGGCCAACTTGCGTGAAGGATATTCAGGTAGTGATTGCGATTATTTGGGAACAGCGTCGCGATCATCGGATTTGCCACCGCCTCCAAGGTGCCGTTGGCCGCGCCAAAAGCAAACATGCCCCAAAATAAAATCTGATAGGAAACTCCCTGCGGCATGCTCGGATTCGCGGTGAACGTGATCAGCGCGGAAATCACATGTAGCGCAAATGCCGCCGCAACCAATTTGCCGTAGCCAATTTTATCGACCAACAATCCGCCGATGATGATGCCGAAGCAAAAACTGGTGAAGCCAGCGCCACCGATCAGGCCGAGTTGAGTTGCCGAAAAATTAAAATCGGCCGCCCAGTTGGCGAAAATTCCGCCGCGGATTCCGAAGCCGAGGCCGGCGGCAAGAATGGCGGTAAATCCAGCCCAAAGCAGGCGCTGGGCATTAGGAGCAATGGCGTTGTTAGCAGTATTCATGGGTTTAGCGAAGCGTCTCTCGTTGACCCTACCCATGGCAAGAACGATTTATGACTCTGCTACTTGAGCCGATGCGTCTAACAGCTCCATGTAAAAATCTTCCAAGGATCGCTTAACCGGCGCAAACGCACGAACTTCGATCTGCGCGTTGACCCATGCATTCACCAACACAGCCGGATCTAACAGAGGATCTAACGACAACCGCGAGCCACCTAAATCATGCCCGCCGTGTTGTTGTAAAATTTCCATCGCTTTCGGCCACGGTGATAGCTCCGCCGAGAAAACAGGGTTGCCTTCATGCAAACCGCGCACGGGCCCTTCAAACACGCGCTTGCCCTCTCGCAAAATCGCGACTCGATCGCACATCTGCTCCACTTCTGCGAGCAAGTGAGAATTGAACAGCACCGTCATGCCGCGCTCCTTACGAAGGTTAAGAATGAACTCTCGGAACCACTTGATGCCTTCTGGATCGAGGCCATCAGTCGGCTCATCTAACAGCAAAAATTCCGGTTCCGGAAGCAATGCTTGCGCGAGAGCTAGGCGCTGACGCATGCCGTGGCTGTAGGTGCAAACTTTCGAATGCACACGCTTGGTCAAGCCGACTTGCTCGATGACCTGCGCTGCTGCTTTTGCATCAAATCCGCGTGAATAACTCATGAGAATCCGCAGATTTTCCCAACCACTCAAGTATTCATAAAATGCAGGGGATTCAAAAACGGCACCTACTTTGCTGAGGGCTTTGGCGCGGTGAGTGAGCACCGAGATGCCGTTGAGTTTCACATCGCCCTTATCCGGCATGACCATTCCGAGAATAATCCCCAAAGTCGTGCTTTTTCCGGCACCATTATGGCCGAGCATGCCATAAATTTCCCCGCGCTGGACTTGGAATGAAACGTCATCAAGCGCAACTTTACCTGCGAATGATTTTCCTAACCGATCAATTTCTAACATATTTATTCCTCAAAAATTTACCGGCCCACTCTGAAGCGTTTTTCGTTAGAACTTGATAGATCCGCATACAGAATATTCGCGCCGCTCGGGTGCCATGCTTCTTTATCGGAAATGAGCGGAATGCGCTGCGGGCGTTCGTGATCTTCGCCAAAGAAAAATAACTCGTGAAGGGTGCGATTATTTTGCGTCGTATTCCAACAATAGCTCGAGCCCGTCTTGGCAAATTCTTCGGCATCTGCTGGGCAGTGAAATGGCGCATCGCTTTCAAGAAAAGGCATCAGAAGCGTCTCTAACACCGGCGATGGATCTGACTTGGAAGTGCGCGATAATGCCAAGGTAGGCATCCGGCTTTGGTTCTCCTGCAAGTAGGCCTGGAGGGCGATGCTGATCTGTTGTAAATTTGCCAAACAAGCAGTTTCTTTCGACTTAGCACGCATCGATAAAAACAAGGGCGTAGCAACACCTGCGAGGGTGGCGATGACGGCGATGACCACTAACATCTCAATCAAAGTGAAGCCGCGTGCCATTATCTGGCGATGATTACTTGATCCCGAATTCATTGCCGCGCAGCCCTTGCATCGTCTCATTCATCGCTTCCATCAATGGTGCGAGATCCAACTTGGTATCGGCACTGGATTTTTCAAAATATGCCTGCATCCCCTCAGCAGCAATTTTATCTAACAATTCTGAATCCATTTCCATTGCTCTGGCCATATCATCCTCAGTGCGGCCTGCTTTGATTTCATTCAGGCCCTGCTCGACGAATTTTTTTCGCTCAGTTGGAGACATTGCATCCAGTGCGATCATGAAGTTTTTCATCGATTCCGCCACGGTCATCTCCACAAATTGAGATTTCTCTTCTCGGCTTAGCTTGCGAAAAAAAGTTTCTCCATCACGATTGCCACGATTTTTTTCACGTTCTTGAAAATCTAACCGATTTACCATATCGGCAATTTCTTTCATTTGCTGCTGGCGTGCTTTTGCCTCAGCTGCGCTGCCGGATTGTTCCGACCAATCGGCAAAGCTCGCCTCGGCAATGACCTCGCTCACTTTTTCTGCGGTGATTTTTTGGTTGGCCGCCACGCTGCGCACGCCCCAAACCACAAGCCAAACGAAGGCAAGCAAGGTGAGAGCTTTCAGAAAAATGGGCAGGCGCGGCATGTGGTGAAACTCGCGCTAGTTAGGCTTTGCGCAAGACCCGAGATTAGCGAGCCTCAACGGTGGCCACGGTAATGCTCAACTGGCTGATCCAGACTTGTCCTTCCACCCACGGATCGACCGCAAGACCTTGAACTTGTGGGAAACGATGACCTGGGCCGGAAATTTCGATCCACGACTCGCCATCATCCTCGCTGTAGTAAATTTTGTTGATGGTGTCCCCCTCGCGCTTGCCTAAAATGGCCATCCGTCCATGCGTCCAATCGACATGGCGAGAGGTCTGCCAACCGCGCAATTCTTTCCAGCTTTTGCCACCGTCGCGTGTGATCACCGGCGGCTCATCGCGGTGGCCGACGATTAAATGGCCAGCTCGCGTGCGATCGTGGGCCATGCTCCAGATAAATCCATTCTGATAGGGCTGTTTTCTTAGCACTTTCCATGATGAGCCACCATCTTCGGAAAAATTGATCCCCGTTTCACGGAAAGCGGCATAAAGATGATCATCATTCACGCCATCTCTCACCATGCTCACATTTTCCGGATGGTAGCGATGACCCGTTTCCATGCCATCTGCCAAGCCTCTCACTTTTTCAAATGTCTGCCCGCCATTTTTAGTGCGAAACACATCGCCCGACTCTTGGCCTGAACGTCCAGTGATGCCCGTCATGATCACGATAAAATCACTTGGGTTTTTGGCCGACATCGATGACTTCGTGATGCCTTCTTTCGACGGTGGCAAGCCAGCGGCCGTGACGTCGAGCTGCTCCCACGTCAAGCCGGCATCCTTCGATCGAAGAATCATCGGCTCACTGGAACTTTGGCGCACACCGGCAATGACTAACAGTTTTCCACGATCTGCTTCCATCACATCGTGGAAGGAATGCAGCTCGTTAAAAGTCCGGTGACTACCGCCCGCAGCGATGCCACCTTCGGGAGTGCGCGTGGCGATGTTCACGCCGACGTCGCTCCCCGGCAGTAAAATCACATCTGGATTGGTTTTACTGAAGGCGACTTTATAGGTCATCACGCCCGCGATGCCACAGGCGTTGGGGAAATAATTCCATGTGGTGCCGCCGTCCTCACTCACGGCGGGCGCACCACCGCCGGTGATATACCAGCGCCTCAAATTCCGCGGATCTTGCACAATCTGGTCGCGACCGTAATCGACCTTGGCTTTGGCTCGCATTTTTTGCTCGTCCGCCCATGTGGGAACGGGTGGCGGGGAAATTTTCATCGGTAATTCCTTCCAAGTAAGACCTTCATCCATGCTGGCCCACGTCGGCCCATCCACATTGCTAATGAGAAACGGTCCATCTTTCATGACGGATGCCTGCAACGGTTGGCAGCCCAATGTCGTCTCAAAATCATAGCGGCTCGGCTGATCCCAATCATTCGAGGTAACGCGCACCGCACCTTGATCGCTAGCCAAAATACCCACCCCATTTTCTGCACGAGCCATCGCCGTAATGCCCGCGCGATCTTCTCTGCGGCCCCATGAGTGGCGCCATTTTTCTCCACCGTCTGCGGAAAGATGCAAGCCATCATCCGCCCCTACCCAAATCTGATCTGGAAAATTCGGGTGGATCAAAATCGTGCGTGCGCGAGCCTTACTCAACTCGTCCACAGCCTCCCACGTGCCGCCGAAGTCACTCGTGCGCCAAACATTTCCGCGTTTTTCTTGATTGGACGCAGCAATCCAAATCTCGCCTTGCTTGCTTGGATGAAATGCGATGGCCGATGCACCTCGATCCCGCTGAACCGTGAATTGCGGCGCGATATTTTTCCACGATTTCCCCCCATCTCGCGAAAGGAAAACCCCCGAGCTCGCCGCGTAGGCCAAGGTATCCACATCCCACCACGCACAAGCAAGCGCGTTGACAAAATAGCCACCCTCGACGACATCGCCTAACAGAAAACTCCACGACTTGGCAGAATCATCACTGCGCCACACGCCAAAAACATCACCAAAACCATACAAACGGCCCGATGGATGCACCGCGTAGCCACTAAACCAGCCACCCACATCTAACGGAATTGCGTGGTATGAAATTTTTCGCGAAGAAGCGGGTGCTTCAGCAATCGCGGGCTGGATGACCACCGCAGTCAAAAGCGTGATCGATATAAACAACTTAACAAAGCGCATATGATTCAGGTTTATCAACAAAATTGTATGTGTTCCATACCTTGCAAATGGCTCAGATCTTTCGCCAAATCGCAGTCAATTTTTTGCACGCATCCATCAATTAGCTACGCACGATGCAGCCTCACTCGCCAAGGCTACCAGAACGGCTTTTTGCGCGTGAAGACGGTTCTCAGCTTGGCGGAAAATAACATCAGCATGTTTTTCTAACATATCTTCGCTAATTTCTTTTCCGCGATATGCGGGCAAACAATGGAGGACGATGTGATCAGGCGATGAATCCGCCAACAACTGAGTGTTGACCTGGTAGCCCGCAAAAGCGTGCTCTTTCTGCTTTTGATCCTCTTGGCCCATCGATAGCCAGACATCGGTGTTGATCACACTTGCTCCAGTAACAGCTTCTAACGGATTGTTAGTTATCGTCACGTTTGAAGCATTAAGATCTAACATAAAATCAGCGGGTGGCTGAAAATCAGGCGGCGATGCGATCACAAGCTCAAATCCCAAATGCTTGGCTGCCCACATCCAAGAGCGAGTCATGTTAGAAAATCCATCACCCACAAATGCGATCTTTCGATTTTCCCAGCCACCCAATGTTTCTTGAATGGTTAGAAGATCGGCCAAAATTTGACAAGGATGCTCATCATCAGTCAGCGCATTGATTGTGCTGATTCCGGAGTAGTTGGCAAAATCGATCACATCTTGTTGGGCAAATGTGCGGATGATCGCGCCGTGCACCATACGCCCCAAGACGCGAGCTGTGTCTTTGATCGGTTCCCCGCGGCCTAACTGAATATCATTTCCTGATAGAAAGAGCGGAAAGCCTCCCAATTCGCGGATTCCGACTTCAAATGACACACGCGTTCTCGTTGAAGACTTGGTAAAAATCATCGCCCACGTTTGATTGCGGAGGATCAATGGATCGCTCCCACGCGTCGCTTTCAAATGGCTGGCAGATTCTAACAATTCATGAATCTGGGCTGCTTTGAGTTCCTCGATGGATAAAAAATGTTTCATGGCTAAATCATGCAAGATTAGTAAGCGTATCGAGCAATATCGAAAGTGCTTCATCAACTTCCTCGGCTGTGACGTTCAACGGCGGCAGCAAGCGAATCGCATCCGCACCTGCCGCAGGAACTAACAGGCCCTTTGTCAATAAATGATGAACCATCGTCATGGACGGCGTGCTGCCTTCTTGAGTAGGAATAAACTCAGCATTCAAGGCAATTCCTAACAACAATCCTTTGCCACGCACTTCGCGGATATGCGGCAATTTCCACGCTTCAATCGTTTGTCGAATGCGTGCCTCCATCGCCAATGCGTGCGCACCCAAATTGCTCTCTCGGATCTCGCGCAACACAGTAAGGGAGGCCGCACAAACGAGCGGATTTCCTCCGTAAGTTGAACCATGCGAGCCATGATTCATGATGGAAGAAAGCGCCGTGCCATGGTCATCGATTGAGCGATCGCTGAGCCAAAATGCGCCAATTGGCACGCCGCCGCCCATGCCTTTTGCCCATGAAATTCCGTCCGGTTCAATCTCTGGCGCAATCATCCTCCACGCCATTGAGTCTCCGCAGCGGCCAAACCCAGCCTGCACTTCATCAAAAAAGAGCAATAAATCGTGTTTTTTACAAAGCCGCGCAATTTCTAACAAGAATGCGTGGGTGGCGATGTGCACTCCGCCCTCACCTTGGATAGGCTCTAACATGATCGCGACAGTCTCGGGGCGGATAGCTGTTTCAAGAGCGGTAAGATCATTGAAAGGAAGGTAGCGAAAACCGAGCAGCATCGGATCAAACTCCTCTTGAATCTTTTTTTGTCCCGTAGCGGACATTGCCCCCAACGTGCGGCCGTGAAATGATTGCTGGAAGGTGAGCATTTCAGTCCTCGGAGAACCATCTGCCATCGGCCGTCGGTGGCCAAAACGCCTCGCTGATTTGATCAAACCATCATTGGCCTCCGCACCGGAATTTGAGAAAAAGTTTTTCCCTGGTAGGCACACATGATGGAGATTGATTTCCTCAGCAAGCTCGGCCTGAATCGCCGGCTGATAGAGATTTGAGCAATGAACCAACGTCTCCGCTTGCTGCTTGATTGCGGAAGTTACCCGCGGATGGCAGTGGCCGAGCGAGCAGACTGCAATACCCATGCAGAAATCCAAATACGAGCGGCCTGAGTCGTCCCACAAACGTGCGCCCTCTCCACGCACTGGAGCAAGAGGAAGACGCTTATACGTCGCTAAAACATGATTATCAAATTTTCGGCTCATTTCCATTGGGGAAGGGCGGCAAGTTATCCTGTTATGAATGAAACTCAACGCGAGAAATCAATCATCACAAATTCTGTTTGGACAACCAACCTTCAAAATATGCATCCCTAGCCTCTTCTTCCATGCGGCGTGTCAATTCTTCAGACGTTCCAGCAAACGGCTGATCGGCTGCCAGAGGCCGCCTGCCGAGTCTGACAGAAATTTTCAGTAGTGCAGCATCTCGCAATACTGTCAGCTCAACTTTCGTTTTTGGCTTCAATGCACGAATTGCTTCAGAGAATTTTACTAGGAAATCAGGATCACTTCCTCTCAATTTGTTCATGCCAACGAGCACATCTTGCTCACGCAACTCAGAACTTGCAGCCGCCCCTTCTGGAAGTAGGCGGGTGATCTTGATGCCATGGCGAAATCGAGGCTCTTTCGGTAAATGGACTGGGACGAGCTGCATTTGGATGCCCAGAAAACCTTGTCCCTCTGACAAGTAATCATCAATGACAAGAGTTTTTAATACTTGATAGCAGCGCTCTCGAATTTCAGGATCCTCACCTTCTCGCCACATTTTGAGCAACATCAATTTGGCTTTTTGCGGCTGCTCGCGGCTCCAGTCTAAAATTTCCTGCTGCGCTTTTTCGCGTTGAGAAAACTCATCCGATGCCATCATGGCTAACGATCCGAGGGGCAGTTGAGCATGCGCGCAATAATGAAAGCAAGCCCAACATAGCAATACGTATGATTGATGGCGGATCATAACAGCCGTAAAAATCGATGCGCTAGGCATCAATCGCCTATGCGAATTTCAACGACCAATCCAATTCTTCTGAGGCACGTCGATGGTATCACTTGGCTCAAGAGGAATCTTCATGAATTGTGTTTGGCTCACGTCATACTCTTTTTGACTATTGCCTCTGAACACACGAACTCTTCTGATCGTGCCAAATTCAGTCTCCCCACCGGCCGCTTGAATCGCTTGGTAAAGCGTCAATCCACGAACGAATGGAACTGGGCCCGGCCTACGCACAAACCCGCCTACGTGGACCATCTGTTGGTTAACATTGGTATCTTCCAAGCTGGATAATACTTGGATCGTGATATTGGTATAATATCCCTCCGAAATGAAACGATTTTGTAAGCTGCGAGCTAGGTCCTCATTGCGTAAGCCAGCCGCTCGGACTGACCCGATAAATGGCATATTTACAGTGCCTGAATCAGACACCGGATAATTTCCCTCAATACGTCCTTTTTCTTCTGCTGGGATTCCCGTGGCAGTTACAATGACAGTCTTCCCAGCTTGGATTTGAGCAAATGCAGTCCAAGGCAACAAGCAAAGACCGATAAATAAACAGATTATAGATTTCATACTTATAGGATATTAATGTTTATATAATTTAAAATCAATCAATACAGTTCAGAATCATTTCCAGGCCTTGCAGCAGCTACAGTATCCTGTTTGGCGGCTGTTTGTGATTTGGCATTTATCGATGGCCCAATCTGGGATTCAGCAGGCGCGTAATAGGTGTAGTAGCTTGTGTAGTATTGATACTGACTGTCGCTACGCACGTCAACGTTGTTCAGCACCACGCCGATAACGTTACCACCCACATTTTCAACGGCCTGCTTAACGCGCACTAGCATGTTACGTGGCAGTTTGCGATGTTGAACGACAATCATGGTAAGATCAACTTCACTGGCAAGCACAGAAGCATCACTTACACCAAGAATCGGAGGACTATCAATAAGCACCAAATCAAAGCGCTGCTTGACATCCTGAATCAGCTCTGACATGCGACGAGAATTCAGAATTCCAGCCGCATCAGCGGGCAAGATTCCGGATGGCATAAAGAATAGATTGTCAACCGGAGTCTGAAGGATAACATCTTCGAGCAACAATTCGGTAGTTAAAAAGTTGGTCAAGCCCACCGAGTTGTTAATGTCAAAAAATGTGTGTAAACGAGGGCGCCGTAAATCGGCATCAATCATCAGTGTAGTGTAACCGCCTTGAGCACATATATAGGCCAAATTCACAAGTGTGGTCGATTTACCTTCACCCGCACCACCGGAGACAACTGTAATCGCATTATCTTCAGGATTTTTGCGATTGAACTCGATGTTGGTTCGCAAAATACGATATGCCTCTGCATCTGGGCTCATACCGCTTTGTTTGTGCAAAATTCCAACATCTTTAGGGATGACGGCGAGCACGGGAACTTGCAAGTAACGCTCAACATCTTCGAGGCTTTTCACCGAGGTATCGAGATATTCTAAAAAGAATGCAATGCCTAGACCAAAAATGAGCCCAAGGACCAAACCTAGTGCCAGATTCAAAGATACTTTCGGGGTCACATAAGAATTTGCAATCACCGGTTCTTCATGAATCAAAATGCTATCAGGTGGAGTTTTACTAGCGATAACTTCACCCACTTGTTTGATCCTCATCTCGTTGAGCAACTCGACGTCCATGTCATAGGCATTCTGCGCATCGTTATAATCTTGAGTTTCGATGCCTTTCATGATGGCCTCTTGTTTGGTAGCATCTTTACGCAATTCTATCGCCTTAAGGTTGTCATTGGCGATTTCTAATTTTTTATTCAATGTTGCACGCAAGCTCACCACTCCGCCTTCCATCTGCCTTCTCATGCCTTGAATCATCTCGCTTGCCGCCTGCACACTGGGGTGTCTTGGGCCTAAGCCACTCGTTTTCAGACTATCCAATTGGAGCTTAGCTTCTAAAAATTGAGGGTAAATTGTTTTAATTGTGTTGCCATCAGGTAGTTCGAGGCCAGCAGCAAATAGAATCAATTCTTCTGTGTTGTTTTTCAAAAGACTTTGAATCTGACTCTCTAGCTGAGTTTTTTCAGTGATCAGCAAATTATATTGCTCTAAAGCGGATCTTGCTTCCATTTCTTCATCCGATTCCTGTCTAACGAAGCGGCCCCGATCTCCCGTATCACGAATACCTTTTTGCCTGATGATTTTGTTGACCAGCTTGCGGGCTTCCTCAACCTTGTCCTCTTGGTTACGCACAGCCGTGTTAAGCTCTTCCAAATTACGTAGCGTATCACTACTTTCTAAGGAAATACGATAGTCTCTGTAAGCATTGGCTACTTCTTCAGCGACATTTTTGGCATCCTCAGGGTCTTCATGGCGCACGGTAATACTGATCAAGTTTGTTCCACGGATGTTCTGAGTTGCAACAATGTTTTTCAAGATAGATAGAGCAGTTTCCCGATCTACGCCCCAGTTGTTTGTTAATTGGAGTTTCTCAACGACACGCATCAAAGAATTACGACTTGAGATTTTTTCAAACTCAGTGCCAAAATCCTGAGGCGTCATGTTTTGCACAGGACGTAAGTTATTTGCTGACGCACCGAATGGCGCTAGCCCCAGATTCCGTGGCTTAATCTCAATAACTGCCTCACTTTGAAACTTTTTCGGCATCAAATAAGTAATAACCCCAGCCGTAAGGAAGACCAAACATAGAGTCAGTAAGATGATTCCATAGCGGTTTTTGATCACCTGCCAATAATCAATGGCATGGAGGGCAGCCTCGTTGTTGTTAGATGAAGAGCTATTCATAAAAGAAATATTGCACAAAAATTACAAAGATCGAACCAAAAAATAAACTCCCGCAATGAAACTCATTGCGGGAGCAGCAAATCAATCAAAGAATATTCAAAAAAATTGAGTGATTCACGATCCCTATCAGAACTCTGCACTCAAACCGATACTGATACGGCTACGATCATAATCACGGCCAGGAATATCACTTGAGCTTGAATCGGTGTAGTTATAGCTAGCAGTTCCCGTCAAGAAATCGTTGAATTTCACTGACAATCCGATATAAGCATTGATGAGATCTTCCGATGCATCATCGTTTATAGAAGCATTAGTCATGACATCTCTGCCTTCTTGATAATCTGTGGCAATGTAGTCAATACCACCAAATATTGAGAACATTGGAGATAGAGCGTAATCACCACTGACACCAATACGTAATGTGCGTCGATCTTCAAACTCCACCAATCCAATAACAGTATCATAAGATTCTATGCCATAACGAGCAAATGCACCAACACGAAACTGTGAGTTAACTTGAGAATTCAGAGCTGCTTCGAGGTAAGGGCTTGTGTGCTTATCACCCCCATCCACATCTCGAAACTGAGCACCGGCTCGGACAATGCCGATAGTATTAGGGCTGAAGCGATGTTCGACACCTAAGAGCAAATATTGATCAGTAGAATCTGAAGCAAATCCATCACCCATTGTATCAGCGTAACGATACTCCGCAGTCAACACGGTTTGAGGTGACATTTGGTAGCGAAACTGATTGTAAAGCTCCCATGTAACGCGATCATTGTTAGCTACATCTGAGTAATCAGTTCCAGAAAGACGAATGCCTGTATAAGTTGCTAGGCGCTCAGACCACCGGTAACCAATAGAATTGTCCGTGTGAAAGAAGAAGTATTCTCCAAGAACGCGAGTTGTCGCAACACCGTAAGAATATTCTGGCTCTAACTCATACGCAACAAAGCTACGGCTGGAAAAACGAAGACGCTCACTAAAACGATGAGTGAGATTAACTCCAATGCGCGAATTGCTGCCCGTATCATCGATGCTATCAGGAGCATCAAAATAATAGATGAGACCAATCCGAGCGTATACGTCCCAAGTTGTTTGCGGGGTAATGGTGACAAAAGAAACACCAACGTATGGATTGACAGCCATTGAGCTATCTTCGACTCCAGACCCAGGAGCAACGTTATCATCATAAATGAGTGAAGCACCCACAACCCATTTGAGCGGTATGGATTCTTGAGCATCGGAGCCTACATAGTAAAGGCCACTCTGTGCGGACGCTGCACTGACTAGTAGCAGGCTGAATAATCCAGTTGATAGTTTATTTTTCATGGAAAGGTGAATAGTATTTTGATTGAAATTATAGACTGATATGAGTATTTACGGCTCAATAGTGAAATTTAAGTATTTTAAGACTGCGAATGCAGGGCCAATCATATTAGCTACCCTCACCCTCACCCTCACCGTCTCCAAGATCAATGGACACTGGATCCCCATCAGTAACATCAGGAGGATTGATAATAACAGGGGGAATTAATGGATAGAGTGGGAATCCACCTGGACCACCAGGAGTTGGCCCAATAGGTCCTTCACCAGGAAAGTCAAGAGGATTTGGCATTGCAGCTACTTCACCAGCTGGTGCCTTGGCCGATTTTGCACTTTTCGCACTAGGCGCGGATTCGCCAACATTTGGATCGAGCTTGGCCATCACTGCTTGCACGTTCGCAATCGCATCGGGTGCCACTGCAACTGCACACTGAGAGATCAAACGCATTTGATCCGGAGCAGCGACGGATGCCGCTTCGACGATGGCGGCCACTTTTTCAGCATCTGCAGCAGAAGCCTCGATCGCTGATTTGACAATTTCGCAAGAACATGATGGAGCGGATGCGACTTGTGTGGTGACAATCTCAAGAACTTTGGATTGATCATTAGCAACAGCTGTTTTGATGTATGCGGAGAGTTTGATGCAATCAACCTCAGCAGAAGCGGGAAGAATTGCCAAAAAGGCAATCATGAAAGCGTGATAGGCGGTCTTTTTCATAAGGATGTGCGATGTGTTAAGGATAGAAGAGCGGATTGTCAAGAAATTTGTGAGGGAAATAAAAACATGTTAGGAACAACATAAATTGGAGCGGGCAGCGGGAATCGAACCCGCATGTCTAACTTGGAAGGATAGCGCTTTACCACTAAGCTATGCCCGCCTTGTTCTTAAGCAGTTAACAAAGGATCGGAGCGAACTTCAAGCATTTTTTGAAAAAAAAACCATTTATTTTTTCATTAGCACTTTTTTGGCGTTATTTCATTGATAATCAATAAGTTAAGGCATAAAAAATTCGAGATAAAAACCTGCAACTGGTGCATCATAGCCCCGTTGGGTGATCGATAAAGTCGCATTTGCAAGCAAAATGGGCCGCTAAAATTCCGGCTAAAATTTTAACGCCAAATGTCTCCGTCGCGTAGTGGCCAGCATAAAAAACATTCAAGCCAAGCTCCTCTGCGAGTGGATATGACCAATGCGGTCCTTCGCCAGTGACGAACGCATCCGCGCCGAGTGCTGCAATTTTTGCGACCTCTCCACCTGCACCACCGGTGATGATGGCAACACGGCGAATTTCGTCCGGCCCGCCTGGGCAGTGATGGACGTGCGAACCGACTGCTGAGCTGGCTCGCTCGAGGAGCTCAGCACGCGTTCCGCGCCAATTTCCGATCAAGCCGACTTTTTGCCCGTGGCTTTCAATCACAGGCTCTAACTGATAGACGCCAAGAGCTTGGGCGAGTAAGAAATTATTCCCAAATTCCGGATGCACGTCCAAAGGCAGATGCGATGAATAAATGGCCACGCCGGCATCCATGGCGTGTTTGATTTTGCGATACTGCACGCCGCGGATAGGCTGTAGGCCTTGCCAAAAAAGCCCGTGATGCACTAACAAAAGCCCTGGGCCACGAGTTGCTGCTTTTTGGATGACTGGAAATGAAGCATCCACAGCCGCGTAGATCTGAGAAATTTCCGCCTCATCGCCTAACTGCAGGCCATTGAGTGCATGGGGATAATCGCCGATTTCAGCCGTGCGCAATTGTGCGTCCATCCAGGCAACCATTTCTGAAAGTTTCGCCATTGGGCGAGTTTACTCATGCCGATTCCAAATGACAACACCCGGCGTCTGAGAAATCGTCTCGCCTGCGATGAATTCTCGAAAGTCATCTGGCAATTCAGCCTGCCAGCGGCGCAACTCGCCAGCCCATGGAATTTCGAGCATCGAGGCGTGCAACGCATGGCGCGGCAACAGCATCGTTTTTTCCAATTCCACATTCCAGCCACTGCGCATCCACTCGATGTAGGCGCTGCCATCGCCATGATAAATTTTATCGCCGACGATCGGATGACCCGCATGCGCCAAATGCACGCGGATTTGATGCATCCTGCCAGTTTTCGGAAAACATGTTAGATGAGAAAATTTTTCTCCGCGACGAAAGAAACGATCCCTTACAAGGAAATTTGTGTGACAAGATCGGCCAAATTCGCAAACTTCTTGCAAGACCCAAATTTTCGATTCGCGCGTGATGCTCGCACGGCGGATCGGCTGCGTGCACTCCCACGCATCAGCCGCTGGCCAGCCATGGACCAACGCGTCATACGATTTTCCCACCTCGCGCCGCTCAAATAGCAGGCCAAGCTCTCTGGCCACCTGCGCAGATTTGGCGATTAAAACGAGGCCGCTGGTATCGCGGTCCAAGCGGTTCGCCATCGAGAGCCTTGCGCCGTTGGCGATTTCATATGCCAGCAGATTTCTTAACCCGCCGAGCAGAGTTGGCTCAGGCTTCAAATTCGTCGGATGAACAATCAAGGGTGCAGGCTTATCAACGACGATCCAATCTGCGGATTCATCGATCACCTTAAAATTGACGACCACTTGTAAACTCATGGCTCAGCCGATTCAGCGCCACCTCTAAGCAACATTTCAAAACACAATGAAGTGAACTCGCCGTACTCAGCGAGCCACCTCAATCATGAAAACTAAACTATCTTAGGAACGAGTCCTAGGACTTGTAGCGTAGGCGCTTTTTATGGCGATTCTGCTTCATGCGCTTTTTGCGCTTGTGCTTATTAATTTTCGTTTTGCGGCGTTTTTTAATGGATCCCATGGCGTTGGCTGGAGGAGTTAGGTTTGAATGAAAAAAGGAAAAGGTTATGGAACGATTTTATTCAGGCTGTATTCGATGATTCCCTCGGCACCGAGCCGCTTGAGATCGGGGATCATGTCGCGCACGATGATTTCGTCAATCACGGTCTCGACGGCGACCCAGCCTTCTTCCGATAGATAAGAAACAGTCGGGCGGCGCAGGGATGGCAACTTCTCAATCAGCTCAGATAATTTGTTTGATGGTAAGTTCATTTTTAGCCCAACTTTACCGCGGGCATTGAGGGCGCCGCGAAGAAGCAGGGCGATGCGTTCCATTTTATCGCGCTTCCATGGGTCAGCAAATGCGCTGGGATTTGCATAAAAATGTGGGAAGGACGTCAGCAATGTATCGACGATGCGCAAACGATTCGCCGCAATGGATGCGCCAGTTTCGGTCACATCCACGATGGCATCCACCAGATCCGGCACTTTCACTTCCGTGGCACCCCAAGAAAATTCCACCTCGGCTTCAATTCCGCGCTCTTTCAAATAACGCTGCGTGATGCCGACGCCTTCGGTGGCGATGCGTTTGCCCTGCAAATCTTCCACTTTCTGGATAGGAGAGTTTTCCGGCACCACCAGCACCCAGCGCGTTGGGCGAGTCGTCGCCCGCGAGTATTTCAACTCAGCGAGGTCCACTAAGTCCACGCCACTTTCGTAGGCCCAATCGTATCCTGTGATGCCGCAATCCAAAAATCCTTGGCCGAGGTAGCGGCCAATTTCCTGAGCGCGGATTAAATACAGGTCTAATTCCGGATCGTTGGAACCCGGACGTAAGCCTCTCGACGAAGAATAAACCTCATATCCCGCCTTGGCCAGCAACTCGATCGTTGGGCCTTCGAGACTCCCTTTCGGAATCGCGAATCTTAAAGTGTTAGATGAGACATCAGACATGAAGGGACGGCGGTTGTATCTGCGAAATCCTCGGAATCAAGCCAAGTTTTAGATTTTTTAAAATTTTTTGCAGTCGATTGTGAAAATCTTGCATCATTTCGTTTGCAAATCGACGGCCGCTTTGCTCCTTTTACGTCGTCATGTCCAATCCTACTAACGTTCTCTCCACCGGCATCGAAATCATCGGCACCATCCGTTTTTCTAACGACATGATCATCGATGGCAAAGTCGAAGGCCAAATCAACTCCGATAAAGGACGCGTGACCATCGGGGAAAACGCCACCATCAAAGGCGATGTCACAGCCGGCGAAGTCAAAGTTTACGGAAAAGTAGAAGGCAAAATCACTTCCCAGCGCTGCGAATTGAAGGACAAATCAAGAATCAACGGCGACATCAAATCCAAAGTTTTCTCGATGGAAGAAGGCGCGCAACTTTCAGGACGCACTGAAATCGGCGGCTAAAACGCGGGATGAGAAATGCAGCCTAGCGCGCTGATTTATCGTCCAAATTTTCCGCCATATCCGCATCGCTTGGGGTCGGCGAAATGATGCCTTCTTTGGGCACTTCCACGCCTGCCACCCAGACGATGGCATTCAGCACCACACGGCGGAAATCATCGTGCTGCCAGTTGAGGTGGCGATGCCCGCCGGTGAAGCCAAATCCGCGGCCACCGCCTGCTTGCGGCGCGCGCTCGAAGGCCCACATCATGTGCTGTTTTTCACGCCGTTCTAAAACCGCTGCCCGCACTTGCGGATTTCCCGAGTGCCGCCCATCGGGCCGCGACAAACTCTCCGCAGGCGGCAAATCTGTTAGAATCGGAGTGACCCCAATTTCGCCATCGACGAAGCGCATGTGATAATACCACTCGTCATTGATCATGAAATCACCAATGCCGTGGGTAATTTCATGTTCTGGCATTTTAAATGAAGCATCCCAAAACGGATTGACCGAATAATTGATTTCAAAATACCCGCCGATCGCTCCCAGCAGCGTCTCGCCGCCTTCGCCTGGCGGCATTTCCACCGCGTAGTGGATGCAGCCAATGCCGATTCCAGCTGCCGCCATGGCTTTTAATTTTGGCAAATGTGCCATCGCCGGGTGCCCTTCGCCACCATCGGCGTAGATGATAACGGCTGCCGCACCATCGAAGACGGATTCATCTTCCGGCCAGCCTTCAGTCACCACCACCGCATCGATGGGTAGGCCACTTTGATTCAGATGCTTTTGAAATAACAAACACCCAGCGCGATGCTCATGATCGCCGGGCCCATGGCTAGCTTTGCCTGCGATGAGAACCACTTTTTTCCTCGGAGTTGGTGGCTGATCTTGTGCTCTCACGCCGACGAATATGCCGACAAATAGCAAGCTCAGCAAGGCAATGATCATCGGCCATCGGTTCATCTTTTTTCCTGAGTTTATTGTATTCGTAAGGTATCGAGGTATCCATCCAGCGCGGCCACCAAGCTCGGCGAGAGTTCGCCACCCATCACCGCGGCACCGCAGAGCATGGAGACTAAAAATGAGGCTTCATTCTGGGGCCGAATTGTAGGATGAATCCAGCCTTCTTTTTGGCCACGCGCGAGGGCCTGAGAAATTGTTTCTTCGAGTATCTGCCAATGACCGGCCAACGCCGCGCCCATTTGCTCATCGCGCCCAAGTAGCTCAGCACTCGTCACCGCCAAATCCCGCAGACCGTGGGCTTCACTCATGTTCTGCAATCCTTCCGCACATCGTTTTTTCAACTCTTGTAAGGACGCAACCTGCTCTAATGGCAGCAACCAGCGGTTTTCTAACACCTCGCCTAACAGCTCGCGTATCCACGCCTCACCCATCGATGCTTTATCCCGAAAATGATGGAATAACGCACCCTTCGTCACATCCGCTCGCTCGACTACCAACGCAATTCCCGCCGCTTCGTATCCCCGCTCCGCAATCAATTTACCCGCCGCCTCCAAGATCGCCGCCCGTGTCTGCTTCGGTTGTTTCTTGCGTTTTTTCATCACGGGAAAATAAAATACCAACCTAATGGTATGTGATCAAGAATGAATTTTCAGAAGCCGGTGGCGAGTTGGGCGACAAGTGCTTCGGCAGCCACTTCGAGTGCTTCAGGCAAGGCATTATTGCGGGCGGTTTGCAAATTTCCGCCTGCGAATAATTGGCTTTTCCCAATTGAGCTGCCAGTGGCAAGGACTTTGAGTGGGTTTTTCGCATCGAGCAATTTCCATTCGAGAACTACTTCGTTGGCCAGTTCTTCGGGCAGCAACGTATCGCGGCGGGTGCCACGAATGCCTCGATAATCGATTCTTTTGAGAGACCCTTCGAGCACCGCATCTGCGGCCGAGACTTGAACGAGCCGATACGTGCCGTCTTGAGCAAACGCGTGGGTGACGGCTGAAGTCGCCAGTGCCTCTGCGCGGGGATGCAATGTCCGATTTTTAAACATCGTGACGGCAACCGTTTCGACCTTGGCAAGAGCCGCGGGTTTAGCATCACCCATGCGATAGCCAGCGCAGGAGCTAAGTAATGAGATTAAGAGCAGAGAGCAGAGCTGTTTCATACAGAAAAAATTATTCGCCAAGCTCTTTGAGGCGAGCGCGCGCATCTCGTGCCGTCTGGCTCTGTGGAGCACGTTTGATGATATCGCGATAATAAACTTTGGCAGATTCGGCCTTGCCGGTTTTTTGATAAAATTGAGCAATATCGTAGGACCGTTGCAAATCGCGGCCGCTCAGAGTGGAGATCCATTTGCGTGCCTCGGCGTTGCGCTTATGAACTGGATATTGCAGTAAATAGTCCTGGAACGCCTCGCGCGCGCGGTCGAGATTTGCTTGGTTTTGATTGCCATCATCAGCCTGCTGCATCAACAACATACCTACCTGATAGAGTGCCTCTGGTGCTTGTGGTGCCTGCGGTTGATCGCGCACGAGTTGGCGGTAGGCCTCGATCGCATCTCCTGGTTTTTTCTTGGAATGATAAAGCTCCGCGATGGTAAATTGGGCTTTGGCCGCTGTGGCTGATTGCGGCGCATTGTCGCGGACGGCACCGAGCATCTCGACGGTTTTATCCAGAGAATAGCGGGTGCGCATGCCGAGAAATCCGGACTTCACATCGCCCTCAGCCGCGCCTTGCGCCATCGCTGCTTGGCGGCTCAAAGCAGTTGAATACAGCCCGCTGCCATTAAAGCGCGTGATGAATTTTTGATAAGCATCAAATGAATCTTCCACCTCGCCTTGGCGTTCTAACAATTCCGCTTGGCGAAAACGCGCCTGAGCCGCATTCGGAGCAAATGGATACTTCGTCGCCACCTCGTCGTAGAGTTTGATCGCGCGTGCTGATTTTCCCGCATCATCCGCAGATTTCGCTTGGCCATAGATCGCCTCGCCTTGAGTGATGGCTTGTTCGGTATTGCCGGCGAGGATCGGCATGTCGTCATCATTGCCACAGCCAGACAATAAAATTGCACAAAAAAACCCTCCACAGATCGCAATTGGCCGATAGGTCATGCGTTGAGCATAGGGCGAGATTTGATGCCGGAAAGCGAAAAAACGTCGATTATCGAGTTTAGCTTCTTGCCAAGTGAAATCCTGCGTGTAATTTTCCGCGCGAGCGGTCCACCACGGAACTGCCTGCGCAGCGAGAGCAACCCGCCAAGACCACCACATTGGCAGACTCCCATCATGGGATGACCGAACCATACATCGCGCCTAGGTAAGCACATCGGAGCCAACCGCTCACGGGCGGCAGCGCAGGCTTGTAAACTGTTAGAACGGATGAAGTGATCCTAAACGCATCAAAAGATGCCATGCTTCACCACGGCAACTGAAAGCCGGATACCTGACAGTTTCCAACCCGCACGATGTCCATCCTGCATTTGGCGAGAAAGTTCTTTGGTGAATTTCTCCCACCGCGCCGGGCCGCCTGAAACCACGACCGAGAAAAAATGACAAACCATGTCGCACGCAACTGATGAATCCCGTCAATCGGGACCGAACCGTCGCCGCCGCTCACGCGGAGGCAAGAACCGCCAAAATAACAACCCCAACACACCGCAAGATTCGCAAAACAATCGCCGCCGAGAGTCGTCTGATGTCCGCGAGCTTCGCAACCATGCCTCACGCCCAGCTCGGGTGTATTC
>RDZR01000035.1 GCA_004294095.1 Verrucomicrobiota bacterium | reverse complement strand
TCGTCGATGAAGGACATACCGTGATCGTTATTGAACACCACATGGCGATTGCCGCCGAGGCCGATTGGATCATCGACCTCGGCCCAGAAGCGGGCGACGTCGGCGGCCAGATCGTGGCACAAGGCCCACCCGAAGTGATCAGCCAATGCAAATCTTCGATGACGGCGCCATTTCTGAAATCAGCTCTCCGCCTCTAACAGAAAGTAGTGGGATGGACCTTTTTTCCACCAAGCCTCAATACCCATCACCCGAAATCACCGCAACTCGGTCAAATCCTTTGCCTGCGGCATCGAACCAAGAGGCTTGTCAGCGGGCTATCGTGCTGACCGAAAAAAAGAACATGAATGGCTCTATCGGCACAGTCGGAGTGTTTGCTCTGGGCCGACAGAATTCCGAAGCACGAACGGTGGCGCGGTGAATGCCGTGGGCGATATCATAGCCAGACCATGATTCCCCACCACCAAGGCATACTCGCATTAAAATGCTATTACTCAATCACGTAGAACAATTAGTGCGAATAATGACTTAGATTGGCTTGAACATCCGATGTAATGCTTGATAAGCCTATTTGCAAACTGATTACATTTCATGATGAAAATGTTAATGTCTGCAACCATCGTCATCCTCGTGCTTCTGCTTGTCTTCGCCTTCGACAGCTATCACGAAGAACATTCCCAAAAAAATTCACCGCTCTTAAACCGTTAAGGGAAAAACAACTGACATCCCTTTTATGAAAGATTCAAACATTCCCCGCAGGAAATTTATCGCCAAGAATTTGGGTGCTGGAATCTTTTTTTTGGCACTCAGCGACTCCGTCTCAGGTAGGGCAGGGACACGACCAGCACATCGCGATTGCGCCGCTGAAGCAAGCGACAATACTTGTAACTCAGGAAGCACCGACGAACGGTGCAGAGCTACTCCTGGGGTGGAGAATAGCTCGGACCCTGATGGGAGTTGTGGTTTGCAGACACCAACGGGGTCCGAGGCTGACAATTCATGTGGCGATTGTGATGATAACCATGATTCGGATAACAACTGTGGAGGCACAGATTCTGCGACTGGTGCTAAAGATCCAGATGATGATTGCGGGCATCAAAGCATAATTGGAGGTCAACAGGACGCTACTTGTAACTCGAAACACAACGATGAAGGCTGTGGATCCCATCACGCTGACTACTCTGGAACTTGGCCAGACGCTGACGAAAATTGCTCTACGACGAATACCGACGCTAATTGTAACACAAACACCACCGACAGCACGTGCAATCAAACGAGTAATCCGTCCACAACATCACCAGATGAAAAATGGGGTAAAAAAGATAATGACGAAGCCTGCGGACGGTATGACAACGATGAATCATGTGGCCTAACATCTGGAGAAAGAGACGAAGAGTGCGGCACTACCTACAGTGGTATCCCAAGGATCACTTCGAGTGATGATACGAAGCCTTAATTAGCACATACACCCAGTGAAAATCTCTCCTATCAACTACTTCATTGCCTTCATTATTTTAACAGCCACGGCAACAATCGCATTAGCCGATCAGCGCGAAGAAAAACTTCTTGAGATAAGACAAAAAATCGAAAAAAAGATCGGTAGAGATGGTCTAGAGTTGTTAAATACGATAGCTAGAAAGCTTTATGTTTTACAGCATATTGAAGCCGAAAAAATCACTATTGCACAGGAATATTTTCGTGGAGGCAAGATCGATGCTAAGGGAAATAAAGTCAATCTTCACTCTGAGTATTCAAGTATCAAAGGAGCTCTCGGGATGATTTTAGTTGTTGAGCTTTACGATGATGCGGTTACTAGGCCATTTGCTCAAGCATATTATGAAGCCCTTGTTCAATCAGAACAACTACAAAGAAGAATTGAAGATATTAGTATATTTGACAAGGAAATCGGTTACGATGCACCTTTACCACAAATAACCAACTCATCAGATTTTTTCGGTGAATTTCGCAATAGAATTCCAAAACTGCATGATTACATCGATAAAGTATTTCGGTTTAATGCAATTCCTGAACGTCACCTAATGGGAGTTGAACAAGATGCTACTTACTTGGTTTGGGAAACGTTGGCGAGCGCTTATTTTATCCCAAAGATCGATGGCCTTTTCGATGAATATCGTGTGGCTGCAGAAAATCTTAATGAGTTCTCAAAGTAAGGAGCCAACCCCAATACCTCACGGACAGTGAGTCATCAGTTTGGTAGTCCTTAACTACACCTATGAAACCAATGAATCACACAACCGAGAATCCCAACAAACTCTCCTTCCACGCATTCAAATTCAGGGAGGATTACCTGCTATTTGACCGTGCTACGGAGACAACGTCAACTTTAATGAATTTACCTACGAATTTTTCCGATTGTTGGAACACGGTGCTTCATTCATCGACGCACACCGCGAAATCGAGGCGAAACATGGACCAGTCGATTTCGAGGGACTTGTGGAGGCCGTCGAGACACTCCGAGGCAATGGTTTTTTCAAATACGAGGACGTCAACAAGGTGAGGCAGGCGGAGCTGATGGAGGAATTATGGAACCACAAGCCGAGAAGAATCCAACTCCTGATGGCGCAGGGCTGCAATCTCGGCTGCCGCTATTGTTACGCTTGGCGCAATGGCTCTAACCAGAAACATACTCTCATGCCGTGGAGTGTTGCAAAGACGGCGGTCGATTATCTCGTGTGGAGGTCCGGCACGAGATCCTAGGTGCAAATCACCTTCTTTGGAGGAGAGCCGCTTTTGAACTACGAAATGATTAAGAGGATCGTGGCATACTGTAAGGAAATCGAAAGACTCGGGACCAAGGTGTTCACCTTCGAGCTGATCACGAATGGGACTCTGCTTGACAAGGAAGTGGTTGAGTTTTGTGTCGAACACAAGTTTCTGTTATTTATCAGCATTGATGGCTGGAAGGAAATGCATGACTATAATCGACCGGCGATGGGCCGCGACGACGCTTGCTACGAAACGATCATCGAGAATGCCACTTACGCGAATCGACGCTACATCGAAATGGGCCTGCATCCGATCAAGGCGCGGGCCAATCTGACGAAGCAATTTCCTGATATGTGGAAGGTAGGAGCGTATCTGGCATCATTGGGTTTTAAAACGGTGGGAGTGGGCGCCATTGAGCCTCTCCCACACGGATTTGCTAGTCCCTCGGCCATGACGGATGATCAGTTGGATGCTTTACACGAGGAAACCACGGAGGTGTTCATCGATGCGCTGGAACGCACGAGATCAAACCTCCCGCTGGATCCATTTGTGGCAAAGAAGTTTTCACAAGTGATGTCAAAAATGGCGAAGCGCGAGCTCAAGGGCATCACCTGCGGCATCGGCAGAAACACGCAGATTGTCGATAACAAGGGGAACATTTTTCCCTGCCATCGTTACGAGGGGATGGAGAACTTCATCATTGGGGATGTTTTCAGCGGCCTAGATCGTGGGAAGACCATGGGCTACTACTTTGCCGTAAATAGCCATGCGGTTGAAAAGTGCTCCAAGTGCTAGATTCGGGACTATTGTGCCGGCGGGTGTGTTTGGTTGTTATCCGATAAAGATGGGAAAATCCACGATCCAAGCCACCGAGAATGTGACCGCCGGAGAAATTCCGTCGAACGTGCCTTATGGCTGCGGATGGAGTTGCGTGCTTCCAACCCCGACAAGTTCAAGAATGAAGAGGAAGTGCACATTGAAGATTGGAATTGGGCAGTTCCGATCGAACAGCAAGACTATACCGAAGAAGAGTTAACCAAACTAGCCAGCGGATGTGGAAGCTGCAAGACATGTGGATCAACAGAGGGTTGCTCATCCTAACAGAAAGTAGTGGTCTCTGAAATTTTCTCGCCTGCAAGCCTCAATACCCATCACCGCCCGTCACCGCGACTCGGGCGAATCCTCTGCCCGCGGCGGGATCGATTGCACGCCGAGAAATCACCAGCTCCCAATCTTGATTGAGCGCTGCTTGGGCTGGCGGAAATCCCTGAATCAAGGTGGTCACGCCCTCCGATGTCCATGGCTCATCGAGAGTGTTAGAAAATTGCGCTTGGTAAACATCTGGCTGGATGCGCTCACCAGCTTTGCGGCGAGCATAGGTCAATGTTTGGAACGTGATCTCATTTTCCCGAACCAAAGAATGCACTGGCAGACCAAGGCCCGGTGAGAGTGGCGCGTGGCCAGCGAGATCTGGATTGAGGCCAAAGGCATACTCAATGAGGTTGCTGAGTCCATCGCCATCAGGATCTGCACTCAGCGCAGAGATCGACGGATTAGCGAGCTCGGCGGCGTCGAACCATGTGGCTTGCCAGCGGGCGATGGTGCCAACCGAAAAGATCAGTGTGAATGGCTCACTCGGCCCAGTCGGATTGCTCGCTCCCGGCCCGAGGAACGCGGAAGCCTGAAAGGTGACGCGGTGAATGCCTTGGGCGGTGAAGCCCCAGTTGAGATGCACGTGTTCACCGGCTGCGTAGAAATAATCGTTCTGGATTGAATCCTGAAAAGTGGACATCCATGCCACAGGCGCTTGGTTGGCGAAACTTCGCCACATTGAAAAATGCGATATTTTTCCTGGCGGCCCTTGGTAATTGACTAAAGAAATTTTAATCCACGGCCTCGCCAGCGTTTGGGTCACGCGCGGATCAGAGGGGATGTAGGAGCCGAAAGTGGAAGGAATCTGCACGTTGTCAAATCCGGGCCATGCTTCTCCGTCTCCGGGCGATGCCTGCATCGCGACCCACAATGGATCACCTGCTTCCGCTCCCGTGAAGGAAAATGCGGCACTGCTTGACTGTGTCACTCGCGCTCCTGAATCCGCTGCGTTGCTCCCGAGAAACGGCTTATCTGATAGAGGCAAAAACACAATTCTGGGATCATAAAGATCATCATCACTCTCGATTTTCAAAAGACAGCTCCATGCTCCATCCTCGAAGTGGCAGCGCACGTCCGCGTGTTCAGCCACGGGAAGTAGCCCCGCACTCAGGTTGCTCGAAAACGTGACCAAACTAAGAAATGGAATCCAATTTTTTTTCATGCAGTAAAAATGGCGTGTGTGTGTCGTTTTTCAGTGAAAGGGATCACCAGAAAAATGAATGCCACCATTCCCCCAATGAGAATGATGGCATCCACTCAATTGCGTTACCTAAAAAAAATGCTTAGCGATTTCTGCGGCGGCGGAGTGCCATCAACGCCCCAGCAATTGCGGTGAGCGCTGCGCCGGATGGCTCTGGAATCACACGAAAGCGGAACTCGAATCTTCCTGAATCGCCAAATGGTGAAGGGCCGCCCACGACCGCTGGCCTTTCATCTTCTAATTCAAAGACCGCTCTGTAATCTCCTGGCGCGGCGGTGTTGGCCACCCATGGGAACAGCGAAAAGCGGAATGAATCTTCTAAATGCAAGCCATCTGCATCTTCAAATGGATTCACGTTTGGGTCCGTTCCCGTGCCGAAAAATAAGCCGGGCGTGGCGGAAACCAGCTTCATGTGAACGTCCGCCCCAGCGATCGAGCCTACCCAACGCATCGCGGAAGAGGTAAAAAGGAAATGCTCGGGTGTTCCTGCTGGAAATGAGGAAAGTTTTGCAGTGTCTTCGACATCTAACATGCTGAATGGATTGGCTGGATCCGGAATGTTGACGAGTTTATCAGCATAGGCACCGACACCAGCTTGCAACAGCAGCGGAGGAGCGGATCCTTCCGGAAGAAAATTGTTGGTCGTATTCACCGTCGCTGTGCCAGCACCCAGATTGGGGCCGGTGTAAACGATCGTGCTTTTTGAATGATAATGATTGATGTTAGGCGTGTCGGTGTAGGTGTGCGCGTAAAGAAAGGTGAGATTGCCAAAATTCGGATTAGCAAGACCCATGTAAGTGCCCGATGGAATCGTCGTTCTATTATCAACGCCGATGTAGTAGCTCACCATCGCCGAGGCGGATGTGGCAATTATCGCGCTCATGGCAAGTGCGCCAAGCGCGATGCTTGGTCGGTTTAGAAATGATCGGCTAAGGACGGATTGATGGTTAGTTTGTGGATTCATTGCGCGGCACGCTAACGCAAATTTTATGCATTAGCAACCCCGCAATTTGCAAATTCGGCAAAATTTTTTATGTTGCAGACTCAAAAAAACATTGCTCCCGAAGCATTTTAAACGAAGTTGAAGACTATGAAAAAGTTTACCGTGTCAAAGTTGATGGTTTCCGCGTGTTTCATATTTAGCACCTCGCTTTTCGCAGCTGAGGAGAAAAAAACCGAAGAGCCAGCGCAGCCGATTAAGCCATACCTCGCCGAAATCTGCATCGTTTCAGATGAAAAATTGAGTGAAATGGGAGAGCCGTTTGTCTTTGTTTATCAAAATCAAGAAATCAAACTCTGCTGCGAAAAGTGTAAGCCTGATTTTGATAAAAATCCTGCCGCCTTTCTCAAAAAACTTGATGAAAAGCTGGTCAAGCCCGAGTGAATCGTCACCACCGGATCTATCCAATCATTAGGACTTCTGAGTTTTCCACAGCCCGATGATTTCGATAAATCCGGCACCGTAGCGTTCCATTTTCGCTTCGGAAATGCCGTGCAATTGGCACGCTTGAGCATTGGTATCAGGTAAATGAGCTGCCATGGATTCGAGCGCACGATTGGTGAAAATGACGTAGGCAGGCATGCCATCGCGTTTGGCAAGGCGGCTTCGCTCGTTGCGCAGGAGCGTGAAAAGTGTTTCGTCGATGGCAGCCGCAGGTGTTGATTTCGCAGATTTTTGGGGCTCTTCGCTGCTTGGCCACACAATCGCCGCCTCGGCCTTCTCGCGCATGACTTGATCGCCCAGTGGGGTAAGCGTGAGCAGTGGGAAATCTCGAATCGTTTCCGTATGCACCAGGCCGGCATCGAGCATCGCACGCAGCAAGCGATTGATAAAATCAATGCCTTGCTCTTTCAAAATCCCGTGGGTGGTGAGCTGATCGAGGCCAGCGCTGAGCACTTCTTGTGTGCGACTGCCTGCAAGCATTTGGGCAATGCGCGCCCTGCCGAAGCGCGCCACCCATCCATGAGTGTTGCGCGAAGACATGCGAGCCACTCCGCTGAGTGCCTTGCGGATGATCATCGCTTGCTCTTTTTCTGGCAGCTTGGCGTGGCCTTGTTTAGAGCTCAGGCAACGATCGCACTTGCCACACGGTGCTTTTGCGCGCTCGCCAAAGTATTCGAGAATATGCGATTGTCGGCATTGTCGCGCATCGCACATCGCGACCATGGCCTTGAGCTTTTTCCGGTCGCGGTGATTTTTCTCATCGAGGGCTCTGGTATCCAATCGCAGTTGGCTGGTCAGCACTTGCGGCTGAAGCAATCGCGTGGCACGCACTCGGCTTTTTGGTAAATCGAACCGCTCAAGGTAACCAGCGCGGGCCAACAGCAACAGCGCGTTGCCCACGGCCATCGAGTTTTTGATTCCTCCACCTTTCGCAATCTCTTCAATGCTACGATGAATCTCGTAGTCCGTATTAGCCTCATTGAGCAAATACTGATAGATTCCATGAATGTCGGCGATGCTTGGATTTGCCCCATCGATGAAAAATTCCTGCGTGCGAGTATCGGCGTAATTGAAAAGCAGCTCGCAAGTGGATGGTTGGCCATCGCGGCCCGCGCGGCCCGCTTCTTGGTAATAGGCCTCGATGCTGCCGGGAACTTCGTAGTGAATCACAAAACGCACGTCCGCACGGTCGATGCCCATGCCGAAAGCGTTGGTGGCAATGGCGATGTCCACCTCGCGTTGGATGAATTTTTCTTGAGCTAGATTGCGCTCCGCATCGCTCATGCCGCCGTGATAGGAAATGCATGATACATTCCAGCTTTCTAACAACTCCGCGACGAGATCGACTTTCTTACGAGTCGCGCAATAAATGATGCCGGTTTTGTGTTGCTCGATGATGGCTTTGACTCGTGCATCTTTCTGAGCGCGCGTTTCGACATGGCGGATATTCAAAGATAAATTGGGCCGGGCAAATCCGCTCACGCACTCGAAGGGCTCTCGCAGCTTCAGCACTTGCAAAATATCTTCGCGCACCGTCGGCGTGGCGGTGGCGGTGAAGGCCACGCACTGCGGGCGGCCGAGAGCTTCCAGTGCTTGGCCAAGCCGCATGTAATCCGGCCTGAAATCGTGCCCCCATTGGCTCAAGCAATGCGCCTCATCCACTGCAAACAGCGCAACATCTAACTCTTTCACCACCCGTAAAAAACTCTCCGCGCGGAATCGCTCCGGCGCGATGTAAACCAGCTTCCACTCGCCGCGCCGCACGCCATCTAGCCGTTTTTGCTGCTCAGGCCAGCTCAGCGAGGAATTGATCAACGTCGCCGGAATGCCGCGTGCAACGAGCCCATCGACTTGGTCTTTCATCAGCGCGATGAGCGGCGAGATCACCAACGTCACTCCGGGCAGGCATAGTGCGGGAATTTGAAAACAAAGTGATTTTCCGCCGCCGGTGGGCATCACCACCAAGCCATCGCGCCCTTCAAGAATCTGATCGATGACTTCCTGTTGCCCATCGCGAAATCCATCGAAGCCAAAGTGCTTGGCCAATGCATCGCTCGCTGGCATCTCGAGCGGAGTTGTTCTTTTTTCTGTCATGGCGCGATCGACATCGCCACCCAACATGGGATCGATCACCGCGTCAATGCGGGTCTGGAAATCCATCGAGCGTGGTTTTTACATTTTCGGGGTTGCCAAATGCAGAAATTGCGGTTTATCAAACAGCGCGCTTTGCACCGCGAGTGCGGCCTGCCAAAGCCTCATAGTGTAATGGTAACACACCGGATTTTGATTCCGTTATTCTAGGTTCGAGCCCTAGTGAGGCTAGCACGCATTTTTCGTGAACCGGATTTTTTTCAAGTTGCATGCCGCTTGGTTGCTGAAAAGATCCCCACGCCCTATGGCGACGACTGCGGAACGTGCTTTTGATCTCATTTCCTCTGCCCACCAACGCGGGCGGCTCGCACACGCATTTCTCATCAGCGGCGCGGTGGGCTCTGGTAAAGAAAATCTCGCCGCTCGCATCATCCAAGCCGTCAAGCCGCCAAACAATTCTGGCGGAATGGATCTCTTCGGTGAGCCAATCGTCGTTGCCACTCCGGCATTGGATGAGCTGGAAAGCGGTGCCGTGAAATTGCTCCGCCCGCATAGCAAAAGCCGCCGCATCACTGTGGATGGCATCCGTGAGTTGGAGCATACGATGCATCTCTCAGTGCCAGGCGGTGGTTATAAAATCGGCGTCATCCTCGATGCAGATCGCATGAACGAGCAGGCTTCTAACGCATTTTTGAAAACTCTCGAAGAGCCGCCAAATCAAACGCTGCTTCTGTTAGTCACCTCCCAGCCACAACGCCTCTTGCCGACGATTCTCTCGCGCTGCGTATCGATCAAGCTCACCGGCGGCTCGACGATGCAGTCTGCGGGCGGAGATCGCTTGGTGGCAGCTCTCAATGCAGTGGCCAAACGTGGCTTTGGCACGCCGCTAGCCGCGCTGCAACTCAAGGCGGTGTTCACTCAATTTCTAGCAGAAATCCGCGCACATGCGGAAGCTGCCGCTAAAGAGGCGGAAAAAGAAGAAATCGCAGCCTATCGCGATGCCACCGATGGCAGTTGGCTCAAGGAGCGGAAAATTTTTCACGAAGCCGCCGCTGAGGCAGAATATCTCGATGGGCGCGCGCGCTTGTTCGATGTGCTCAGCGCATGGCTGGCGGATCTCTTGAGGCTCAAAGTGCGCGCTGGTGGGTTGGATTTCCCGGACTCGGCAAATTTGTTGCGCGATCTAGCAGAAAAAGAAAGTGAAGCCCGATTGTTGCGCCGTATGGATGCGTTAGAATCGCTGCGCCGGACCTTAGAGACGAATGCCTTTGAGACACTCGCGCTGGAAGTCGGCTTCCTCGAATCATTTGGGCCATGAATGGATCGATCGATTGGCATCAAGTGCACAGCGAGTTTGCCCACTTGGCGCAGGCTCAGGGATTTTCCGCGCAGCCCATGCTGAGCGATCCAATGTTGCAGACCACGGCTTGGATCAGGCGTGCGGACGGCCCGAGGATTTATCTATCCAGCGGCATTCATGGCGATGAGCCAGCAGGCCCGCTCGCGCTGTTAGAATTGATGCGTAATGGCTTTTTCCAAACGAACATCGATTGGCGGATTTGCCCCCTTCTCAATCCAAGCGGCCTCGCATCGAATACTCGTGAAAATGCGGATGGTATGGACTTGAATCGCGACTACTTGATTCATCGTAGCAAAGAAACGCAAGCGCACGTCGCATGGTTGGCGCAGCAACCGGTGCCGGATTTATTTATTTCCCTGCATGAAGATTGGGAAGGCCATGGGTTTTATTTTTATGAAATCAATCAAGGTGAAGATCGTCCGCAGCTTGCTCACACATTGCTGGCCGCCGTCGCGCCATGGTTCGAGCCAGAGCCGGGCCCAGAAATTGATGGCCACAACGTGCGCGAGCCGGGTTGGATCTATCATCCCGCTGAGCCGGATGTTCCCGAGGGCTGGCCGGAAGCGATCTATCTCGCCAAAATGGGCTGCCCGCGCTCGTTCACTCTGGAATCGCCAAGCCGTGGGTTGTTAGACGATCGCAGCGCCGCACTGCAAGCCGCGGTGCGTTGCATCATCGCCGGAATTTGAATTGTGCTTGATTCACTAAGCGGCTCAATCAACTTCACTTTTAGCGTGTGAAAGGGCACGCAACTTTTTTGTTAGATCACCTCAAACTCACTCGTCACATGTTTACATTGGGAATTGATTACGGAACGAATTCGGTGCGCGCGCTCGTTGTGCGCTGCGCAGACGGAGCAGAACTCGGCACCGCAGTGGTGGATTATCCAAGTGGAAATCAAGGTGTCATCCTCGATCCGCGCAACCATCTGTTAGCCCGCCAAAATCCGGCGGATCACGTCTATGGCTTGGAAAAATCAGTCAAGCAAGCACTCGCGGCGGCAAAAAAAACGCCCGGCTTTGATGCGGCGAAAGTTGTCGGCATCGGCGTCGATACCACCGGCTCAAGTCCGATTCCGGTGGATGCGAAAAATGTGCCGATCGCCTTTCAAGCCAAGTTTGCCAAACAACCCGCCGCGCTGTGCTGGTTATGGAAAGACCACACCGCCATTCGCGAGGCTGCGGAGATCACTGCCCTCGCGGCCAAAATGCGCCCAGCCTACATCGCGAAATGTGGCAACACGTATTCTTCCGAGTGGTTTTGGTCGAAAATTCTGCATTGCAAGCGCACCGCGCCCAGCGTGTTCAAGGCGGCATACTCATGGGTCGAGCTGGCGGATTGGATTCCATCGTTGCTAGCGGGAGTTGAGGATCCCAAGGACGTCGTGCGCGGCGTTTGCTGCGCTGGCCACAAAGCACTCTATGCTGACGATTGGGGTGGCTTGCCCGATGTGGAATTTCTCTCCGCGCTCGATCCGGCTCTAGCAGATTTGCGCGAGCGACTCTATCAGAAAGCCTACGATGCGACGACTGCCGCAGGGGCACTTTGCCCAGCATGGGCGAAAAAGCTCGGCCTGCCAGCCGGCATTCCAATCGCGATTGGCGAGATGGATGTGCACTACGGCGCAATCGGCTCCGGGGTCTGCGAAGGCACGATCGTCAAAGTCATCGGCACCTCGACGTGTGATTGTGGTGTGGTCTCCGCCAAGAAAAAAGTGCGCGATATTCCGGGCATTTGCGGCATTGTGCGCGGCGCAATTTTACCCGGATTTTATGGCATCGAAGCTGGCCAATCCGCAGTGGGGGATATTTTCAAATGGTTTGTCGAGGGCATCTTGGGCGATGTGAAAAAACACGCCTCGCTCACCGCAGAAGCCGCCAAACTCAAGCCCGGCCAATCCGGACTGCTCGCGCTAGATTGGAACAATGGCAACCGCACCGTGCTGGTGGACCCACAACTCACTGGCCTCATGTTAGGCACCACGCTTTACACCACCCAAGCGGAAATGTATCGCGCCCTGATCGAGGCCACCGCATTCGGCGCGCGCGTGATCATCGAGCGGCTCAAAGAATACGGCGTGCCCATCGAGCGCATCGTCTGTGCCGGCGGCATTGCTGAGAAAAACCCGCTGCTCATGCAAATTTACGCCGACGTCACCGGCTGCACGATGCTTCTCGCCGGCTCCTCGCAAGCGTGCGCGCTCGGCGGTGCCATCTCCGCGGCGGTGCTCGCTGGAGCCCATCCTGATTTCCCAACCGCTCAGAAAAAAATGACGCGCTTGAAAAAAATTTCCTACAAACCGAAACGCGCAAATCAAGAGACTTACGAAAAAATCTATCAGATCTATCGCAAGCTCCACGATAGCTTCGGCGGCCTCGACTCCAAAGCGGACCTCGGCGGTGTGATGAAAGAATTGTTAGAGATTAAATCAAGCTGCTAGAAGTGGCGGCGGATGCAATCCGCCGCCACATTAAAAAACAGCCTGAGCGAACAAGGTCGGTGGTTTTGATAAGCACGCCGGCGATGTCCACTGCGGTGATGGATTGTTGAGCATGGGGAACCGAATCGATTGCCATTGGCAAGCATAGAAGTGCGAGAGCACGTGGGATATTGGAGACTTTGGTATCCAACAGGGGTGGGTGGGATGGCAGAGTAGGGGGGCGCTTCCGATGTGCACACCATAGCCAAAAACGGCCATCATGATATAACGGGATCGCATAAGATCACGTTTGCCTGATAGAAAATAGGTCTGTTAGGAAAAAACTAGCTAACAAACCTCATCGCATCGCGCGCACAGCCCGCTTTCTAACAGTGGCTCGTGCTTGCGGCATCTCGGGCAAAGCGGCAGATCGGTCTTGCGTGCCTCAGCGCTCAATACATCACCGATGCTGGCACGCAGGCCGGCGATGATGAAAAACTCGGTAGCAAAGTCGCGATCATTCAATAAATCTAACAGCTCAGCATCTTCCTGCGGAATCGTCAGGCTCACATCGGCCTCATTGTTACGCGTAAATTCTTTGGCTTGAATGCGGGTCTCAATCGCCGTTTGGATGGCGTATTTGATTTCAAACAAACGCTTCGCTTGGCGGCTCGCAGTGCCCGGTGCGAAGGCGGGATCTGCCTCGGGGAAATCCTGTTCGTGAATCGAGCCCTGCGCGAATGGCGCGTGCTGCCATGCCTCGTCCGCAGTGAAGGCCAAGATCGGCGCTAACAAGCGAGTGATGCTGCTGAAAATCATGTGCATCGCCACTTGGCTGGCCACGCGGCGGGGTGAATCCGTCGCATCGCAATACATCCGGTCCTTCATCGCATCGATGTAAATGGCCGATAAATCATGCGTGCAAAAATGATTGAGTGCGTTGAACACCTTGCGGAATTCATAGCTCTCATATGCCTTGCGGCACTCATGCGTCACTTCGTGCAAGCGCTCGAGTATCCAACGATCTAACAAAGTGTAAGCCGGTTGATCAGGAGCTGTTAGAGGATCGAAGCCATCCAAATTTCCTAACAGAATCCGCAAGGTGTTGCGCAGGCGGCGGTATGGCTCGCCCACTTGCTTGAAGAGTTCTTCACCAAATGGAACCTCATTCTGCCAATCGACGGAAGATACCCAAAGGCGCACGATATCCGCTCCATATTTCTGATAGAAATGAGCGGCATCGATCGGCTTTCCTGCCTTCTCCGCCTCCGATTTGGAAAGTTTTTTCTTATCCTTATCGACGACAAATCCGTGGGTCATCACCGCCTTGTAAGGCGCGTGCCCACGGTAAGCGGTGCTCAGCATGAGTGAACTTTGGAACCACCCGCGGTGTTGATCGGTGGCTTCCAAATAAAGATCACACGGCGCGTGAAGCTGCGGGTGACGATCCAGCACCGCGGCGTGCGAGCAGCCGGAATCGATCCACACATCGAGCGTATCGCGGCATTTTTTCACGCCGCGAGGCAGGCCGAGGCGAGCGGCGATTTCCTCATCAGATTGCTCGAACCAGAAATTGGTGCCCTCGGTTTCTACGATGTCTGCCACTTTGAGGGCGAGCTCGGGCGAGAGCATGGCGTGGTGATGTTCATCAAAAAAGATCGGCAGTGGCACGCCCCATGTGCGTTGGCGCGAGATGCACCAATCCGGCCGAGATTCGACGGTGCCGTAGATGCGATTGCGCCCCCACGCCGGCAACCACTCGACTTGATCAATCTGCTCAAGCGCCTTGCCACGCAGCGTTTCTAACGAAATGAAAAATTGCTCCACTGCGCGGAAAATGATCGGCGTTTTGGAGCGCCAGCAATGCGGGTATGAGTGGCGGTAGCCCTCGCGCCCTAACAATTTCCCGCCAGCCGCGAGCAACTCGATGATCGGCTCATTGCTTTGAAATACATGCCGCCCGACTAATTCCGGCAGCCCGGCTTCTTCGGTAAATAACCCATGATCGTCCACCGGCGAGAGCACGGCGAGGCCGTTCTGCTGGCCAGCCACATAATCGTCTGCACCATGGCCGGGCGCGATGTGCACGATGCCGGTGCCCGTTTCTTGAGTGACGAAATTGGCGAGAATCACCTTGGATTGCCGTGGTAAAAATGGATGCTGCGCTTCGAGCCCTTCCAGCTCGCGGCCGCTGTGCTCGGCTAACATTTCCACCATCGAGAAGCCGGTTTTTTGCTCAAATGCGGCGACGAGCTCGCGCACCATCATCAGCGTGTGTGCCTCATCCTCGCGCACAAAGCGGGCACAGACGTAGTGAAATTCCGGATGCACCGCCAACCCGAGGTTGGCCGGCAGCGTCCACGGCGTGGTCGTCCAAATCACCATCGACGCCACTCCGGCGTGCGGGCCGCTCGTCAGCGTGAAGGGCACAAAGATCGCCGGGCTTTCCTTGTCCTGATACTCGACCTCGGCCTCGGCAAGTGCCGTCTGTGCGCCGTAGGACCACTGCACCGGCTTCTTGGATTGATAAACACAGCCAGTTTCCATCAGCTTCGCAAAAACCCGCAAGATATCCGCTTCGTAGCCCGGATTCATCGTCAGGTATGGATTTTCCCAATCGCCAAAAATCCCTAAGCGGCGGAATGAGGTGCGCTGGATCTCGATGTAGGAGCGGGCAAATTCGGCACAGCGGCGGCGGATCTCCGCTGGCTCGAGCCCGGCGGTTTGTTTGACCACCTTGAATTCGATCGGCAGCCCGTGGCAATCCCAGCCCGGCACAAATGGCACCGTGTAGCCGGCCATCGTCTTGGATTTAACCACTAAATCTTTGAGCAGCTTATTCAAAGCCGTGCCCATGTGCACATCGCCATTCGCGAATGGCGGCCCATCGTGCAATATAAACTCCGGTGCTCCTTGTGCGCGCCGTTTTTCTAAAATTTGTTGATACAGTCCTTGCTCCTCCCACTGCGCCAAGCGCCCGGGCTCGTTCTGCACCAAGTCCCCACGCATCGGGAAGGTGGTCTGTGGCAGATTCAGCGTGTCTTTGTAATTGATGGAAGCTTCGCTCATGTCGGGGCGCGGACGCTAGCAACCGATCGCCGCTGGGTCAACTACCAGAGAAAAAATCCATTACTTGAGGAGAAAAAAGTTTTTTGAAATTTTTTCTTTACTGGCTGTAAATTTGGTCTAAGAAACCATTCATATTAAGAAACGTTGCTTCAAAACTTACCTCGTTTCTTTCCCTGACCGAAAATTAAACTCCTAAATTTATTTTAGTTATGAAATCAACACGTAATTTACTTCTCGTCGCGGCATCCGTTGCCGCGATGTCATCTGTTAGCCAAGCCGCGATCACCTGGATCGGTGGCGGTGGGCCGGTTTTTTGGAATCCTGCAAACTGGAGTGGCGGTGCGCCAGTCGCTGGTGGAGTTACCAATGATAACATCTTCATCAGCCACGCTACGGTCACTAATATCATCGCCGATTTCAGCATTCTAACACTCGGCGAGGGATTCTCCATGACGGTGACCAATACCAACCTCGATTTCATCGGTGCAGCCCCCAAGCTCGTGCAAGGAGTGGCAGGCGGAACGCAAAATAGCATCAACTTGAATAATTCTGTGTTGCGCACGCAATCCATCTCCACAGGGATCATCGCGAATTTAGGAACTGGATCTCAATTGAGCGTGGGAGGAGCTGGCCGCGCAATAAATAGCCAAGCCGAAATCAGCCAAGTGAACATGGCTCTGGGCACGCTCGTCGTCTTTGAGGCAGGCTCGAATGACCCGGCGGGGGACAATCTTTCAGGATTGGATCGTGGCAATGGCTGGAGCATCATCAATAATGTTACCGGCCAGAGCTATTCAGCTGATAGAACGGTAGGACCGCTAACGGATTTCGTTGTCGCGGGCCTCGATACAAATCCATTCAGAGCTCTCAGCGGCGGCGATGGAACCAACCAGGGCATTTTCAGCATCACAGCGATTCCTGAGCCATCGAGTCTAGGCCTCGTTGGTCTTGCTGCGTTAGGTTTCTTGCGCAGACGCCGCGCTTAATTTTTTCATATATTATGGGTTTTAAAACCACGCAGTCATCAAGGCTGCGTGGTTTTTTATTGGCTCGCCATGGTTTTACTTGGCCTGAGTGGCAGGCTGGTCTTTGCTGGAAGCGATGTTTGCGAAGCGTATCATTCCCTGCTTGGATGTCACCGGAGGCCGCGTGGTCAAGGGCGTGAATTTTGTGGATCTCATCGATGCAGGCGATCCAGTGGAATGCGCCGTGGCCTACAATGCACAACAGGCGGATGAGTTGGTTTTTCTGGATATCACCGCCTCATCGGATCAGCGCGAGACGATGGTGGACGTCGTCCGCCGCACGGCAGAGAAATGTTTCATTCCGCTGACGGTCGGGGGCGGGATCCGCACGGTGGAAAACATGCGCGAGATGCTCGGCGCTGGAGCGGATAAAGTGGGCATCAATACCGCCGCGGTGGGGCAGCCGTCGTTGGTGGATGCTGGAGCCAAAGCCTTCGGCAGCCAATGCATTGTGGTGGCGATGGATGCCAAGCGCGAAGGGCCCGGGCGCTGGGGAATTTACACCCACGGTGGCCGCAAGCCAGTAGGGCTGGATGCGATCGAGTGGGCCAAAGAAGTCTGGCGCCGCGGCGCGGGCGAGTTGCTGCTCACCAGCATGGATGCCGATGGCACGCGAGCGGGCTACGATTTGGAACTCACCGCCGCCATTTCCGCCGCAGTGGATATTCCGGTGATCGCCAGCGGGGGCGCTGGAAATTTGCAACACATGGTGGATGTGTTAGAAGCCGGCAAGGCAGATGCCGTGCTCGCAGCCAGCATTTTCCACTTTGGCATGCACACGGTGGCTGAGACCAAAGCATTTTTCGCAAGCAAAGGAGTGCCGGTGCGGCCGTGGATCGATCCAGCGGCGTTCACCTCCTCAATAGGGCGCTAGCAACGAGCCTTGCACTTTGGGAAATAATTCCCGATTGCTCGCCTGCATGAGTTGCTCAGACCATGTATCGCAAATTTTCTGATTGGCGAGGGGCACATTTTTTTCCGATGCCTTGATGCCATCGATCGGATTGGCGCGGCGATCTGCTGAGGTGGCGATGAGCCGCCCCGTCGCCGCATCACGCACACGAATCTCGAAGGCGACCATCGGTAAGTGCAGCGATGGCTCGGCGGCGATGCCATCGGGCGAGGTTGCGATGCCAAGTGGGCCGTATGGACTGCCGAAGACGACTTCTGTCATCGCCACTTCCATGATGAGCGTTTTGGGCTTGTTACGATTTTGCACGAGGTAAAAGGCACTGATCGGCGAGCGGAATGCTTTTTTCAACGAGCGGTCCCAATACGCCGCCAATGACTTCACCTGCCTTTGATAGCTGCGCGCATCCGGAATCGCGCTGCTTTTGCTCAATTCCCACTGGCTGGAATCCAGATAGCGCGTCGTGACTGGACGGATGATCAAATTTTCATACTGCATCGGCTGCAATGACGGCTCGCGCCATGAATGGGCAAATGGCAAACGTGCGAGCTTCGATCGCGCGTCCACGCCCGTGCTGCGCAAAAATTCCGTCTGCCCATGCTCAGGCCCGCGCACAGCATTTACACAACTGCAAAAAAACATGCCGCACAACATGGCCATGATCATCGCTGAGTGACTTTGGTGAGCTTGGCGGAGGCCGATGGTGCTTTTCATCATGCGTTACCATTCGTGGCCGATCTGCGAACGTCAATCATCGTTTCAGCACCTGCAATTTTCTCTAAACACGCTCGATGTGGGCCAAAATTTTTTTGGTGAAAAAAATGAATAAATTAGACTAGCGCGGTTCTAAGCATCGTCTATTTGTTCGAGACGACTCATCAAACAACTCAATATCAAATCAAATGAAATTATTACTCAACGCCCTCATGGCATCCATGCTCTTCATCCCAATCGCATTCGCGGAAGATTGTGACTCCGGTTGCGATAAGGATAAGAAAAAAGAAGAAGGCACTTTCCTAGCAGGTAGCTGTGGCAAAGATGGTGATTGCGATAAAGAAGAGAAAAAAGAAGAAGGCACTTTCCTAGCAGGTAGCTGCGGCAAAGACGGTGATTGCGATAAGGAGGAGAAAAAAGAAGAAGGCACACTCGCCTAATCTGATTTTTTAACGACCCAATTTTGAAAAAGCTGTTGGCGCAAGTCAGCAGTTTTTTTGTTGCCCAAGGATTTCGCATTCAAGGAGCGTGGGCATCTTGCCCACATCTTAGCTGGGCGATTGTGGGCAAGATGCCCACGCCCCTTGATAAGACTGCAAGCCGAATCAATCCGCCTTTTCTAGGGAATTCAGGCGATACAACAACGGCGGATGCGAATAATCTAACCAAACTCTCAAGGACGCCGGGCTCGGGTGAGATAACGTATCGCTCGATAATTTTTTCAGCGCCTCTACCAGCGCGCTCGCATTTCCCGTAACCTTCGCCGCATACGCATCTGCCTCGTATTCGTGCTTGCGGGACCACGCGTGACTCGCAATTCCTAACAATTTCCCGATCGGCTCAAACAGCACCATGAACAATACCAAGCCCACGTGCGCGGAAATTTGACTCACGCCAAACGCATCGAACACCGCCCGTGCAATTGCTCCCTGCGGATTGACGATCATCCCAATCAGGAAAAAAAGCACCGCCGTCTGCACAATGCCCACGCACAATCGCTGGCGAATATGCCCACAGCGAAAGTGCCCGATCTCATGAGCCAAAATCGCCAACAATTCAGCTTGGCTGCTTTTTTCCATCAGCGTGTCATACAGCGCGATTTTTTTATGTTTCCCGAAGCCGGTGAAAAACGCATTTGCCTTCGTCGAGCGTTTGGAGCCATCCATCACCAACACATTTTCTAACGGAAATCCGCATTGATCGCCTAAGGCATTGATCGCTTTTTTCAACTCGCCATCCGGCATCGGGCTGAAGCGGTTGAACAACGGCATGATCCACGTCGGTGCCAAGTAGGTGAGCAAAAGTTGAAAAAGGGTGACGACGATCCACGCCCACAGCCACGCGTTAGGCACGTTTTGGAAAATCCAAAGCACCGCCGCAGCCAGTGGCAGGCCGATCACTGCGCTCAGCACAAGCCCTTTGCATTGATCAATCACGAAGGTCTTTTTGGTCGAGCGATTGAAGCCGTATTTTTCCTCAATCACAAACGTCGCAAAGTAGCTGAATCCCCAGCCAAGCACCGCCTGCGCCAAGCCAAGAGTGGCTAAAAACAAGATGCCAGTGGCAATCGGTGGCAGCTCAAATGAGCGCAAATATTGATCTAACATATCAAAGCCATCCATTGCCCAAAAACTCAGCAACACCGCAATGCCAAATGCGTCTTGGACGATGTGAAATTTGCTGTTATCTTGCAAATATTGTTTTGCTTGCGCTAATTTTTCCTCAGACATCAATCCAGCCAGCGGCGCTGGAACGCGGCTGGGAAATGCGCGGATGTTCAGCAACGTCGCTGCCAATTCAATTTTCCATAACAAAAACACACCCAGCACCACGATGACGCTGACCCAATTCCAATCGTTCATGAAACGCACTATGCACAAGTGCGCCCAGCCGGCAAGCGCGGTGATGAGTGCCGCATGTCTTCTTTCGCTCAGCTCCTGCGTCGGCCTGATTGCCGATAAAAATACCTACGCCAGCTTGCCTCCCGCGAAATTGGCCGGGGCCAGCGTGCAGATGCAAGTCAAGCCCGAGGGCACCGCAGGCGGCAGCTACGCACTCAGCGCAATGGTCGTCTCCGCCGCAGTGGCAACGCTCGATGGGCCGTTTAGTTGGCGTTTTCAAGCAACCGGCATCGACGGCCAACATCAATCGATGGTGGTGCACCGCATCCGCACCCGCACCTCGCTGAGCAAACGCGATGAATGGTATCCCAGCCAGCACCTCGGCAAGCGCGCCGATTTTAAACCCGCCAAAGATCGCCCGGGCGTAGCCATCGCCACCTATCCGATTCCGGGCAAGCTGCGCGTGATGCCCAAGCAAGACGGCGGCCTCGAAGTCACCGCATTGGTCACCATCCAGCAACGCAGCGGCCCACAGCGCGGCTGGATCAAATTCCGCATGGAGCCATCACAAAAAAAACACAACGAGTTCATTTTCGTGCCCACGGAAATCATCAAATCCATCGGCCAATCGCCCGATGAGTGGCAAGATCCGCTCTGGGATTAAGATGTCCCATCATTTTTTAAGAAAAATTGCCCGTTGCCTGCCGTTCATTACCATTATAAATAACTTCCATGTCCGCCATTGCTGAAAATCCGCCTCTCCTCGATTCCACTCTCGAGCTTTGCCACCACATCGCCAACGATTCCGCCTTCATCGATCTTCAAGCCAAAGTCGAAGCATTCATGAATGACGATCAAGCCCGCCTGCAATATCAGCGCGTGCAAGATCAAGGCGAGCATCTCCACCACAAACAACACGCCGGAGTCGAGCTCAGCGCCATCGAAATCCGCGAATTTGAAGCCGCCCGCGAAGCGCTGCTCGCCAATCCCGTGGCCCACAATTTTCTCACTGCCCAACAGCAACTTGAAGCACTGCAAAAAGAAATTTCTCAACACATCCGCGCGACCTTCCAATTAGGCCGCGTCCCAACCCCAGAAGACATCGCCGAGGCCAATCAAGGTGGCTGTTGTGGCGGCGGCTGCGGTGGTGGCGGAAGCTGCGGCTGAGGACCATTTTTCAATCCTGCACTTCCAATAGGCAGCCTTCGTTTACCGCGGCGGCCAGTTTGTGGGGCTTTTCTTGCACCGCTAGGTGCGGCCTACCCTTACATTTATTCATCTACAAAGATCTGCAATCTCAGCGTTTTGCAATCATTTCATCATTTGAACAGCGGATCATTCTAAAATCTGCTTGGACGATTTTTCACGTCCCTGCGGAGTGAGTAATGTGGGATAAAATTTTCAGTGCACGATGTATTCACTTTTTAAAGAACAGTCTAAAAAAATGAACCTATTGTGTTGCGATAATATCATAACGGCTTAAATTAACGGGTCATACTTTAATGATGATTGTCTTTATTTCTAAAAAATCGATGAAAATATCAAAAACCTTAATACTAACATTCCTCGCCTCTACATTTTTGGGCTATTTACCCAATCTTTCAGCGCAAACGTTCCAAATCATGACGGCCGGAGATTCGATAACGGCCTTCAATCGTTACCAAGCAGAAATGAGGACTCTATTTTCAGCTGGCGGCTACTCCACCACATGGCTTGGAACACAAGGCTCCGCGCCGAACCGCCATGAAGGTTGGCCCGGTAAAGGCCTCGACCACTTCAACTGGCCAACAGCAGGCGGAAGCACAAGCATGCGGGATTACATGAATTCCCAGTTTGGCGTCACTCCGCCAGCCGCTGGCACAGTGAATGTGGTCACCCTAAAATTAGGGGTTAATAACATGGATCATGGCTTAGGTCTCCCAGGCGGTGGCTCTTCGGGATTCCCAGACGTCACTAGCGATGGTTGGGCCGATGGCCCCAAAATAAATGATAATCCCGGCCACGACGCTTGGATCACGGGCCATGTCAATCAGTTAGTCGATACGATCTTGGCGCACCCTTCTGATTGTAAATTGGTGATTGCTAAAATTCTACCCATTGGCCGTGGTCGCAACAGCTTGGCACCTAATTTCGCAGCTTGTATCGATAGAATCAATCGCCTCAATAGTGCTTATCAAGCAAAATTCGATAGTTTGTCACCTGCGCTCAAGGCGAGAGTAAGAATCATCGATCCCAATGCGCTGGCAAATCGCGAATATGGCAACGCCCCCACATTTGACTTCGGCACCGAAGCCCAGCAAGAAGGAGATTGGGTGCACCCGCGCAGCGATGCTGGAATTTGGGCAGAGGCAGCACAAGTTTTCTACAATGCCATCCTTAGTTTTAGTGCCCCAACTTACTCGCTAACCGGAACAGTCAATCTTGGAGGCAGCGGTCAAAGCGGCGTCTCCATCTCCGCGGGAAGCAGCAACACGACTACGGATGCCAGCGGCAATTTCACCCTAAACCTGCCAAACGGTAACTATACCATCACTCCAAGCCTCGCGGGTTTTACCTATTCTCCTGCTTCCAGATCCGTCACCGTGGCGGGCGCAGCCTTATCAGGCCAAAACTTCACTGCAACCGCGCTGCCGACCTATAGCATGAGCGGAACGATCACCCTGAGTGGAAGTCCGCTTGCGGGTGTTTTAGTCTCGGATGGAACGCGCTCATCGACTACAAATCCCAGTGGTTTTTATTCCATCAGCAATATTCCTCAAGGATCTTACACCATCACTCCCACGCTTGCAGGTCACACATTTACCCCGACAAATCGCACGGGAACTATTGCGGCAAACTTAACCAACCAAAACTTCACTGCTGCGCTAAACCCCACAACCTATGAGGGGTTTAATTACACCCCAGGAGCTGGTGTGCTCGCCAATCAAAGCGGCGGAGCGAATTGGAACTCGTCTTGGGATGCAACGGCTAACAATGTGACTACTCCAGGATTTAGCTATTCTTCTGGCGGAAATCTCGTCACAATCGGTGCCAAAGGTGCTTTTGCAGACGGCGCTTCTAGTTTCAGGTCCATATCAGCATCTGCATTAGCCAATGGCACATATTGGATCAGTCTCATCGCTCGCAGCACCAATCCAGGCAATGCATGGGGAGGGCTCTCACTGTTTGACGGTGGTAACGAGCGACTTTTTATTGGCCAACGATTTGGCAGTGCCGTGTGGGGCCTCGAGCGAAGTGGTGGATCGAATGCAGTCTCATCTGCATCATCCGGCACCGCCTCATTCCTCGTGGTGAAAGCAGTTCTTAAAGCGGGCTCAGATGATGTTTTCCTGTGGGTCAATCCAAGTCTTGCCAGCACCCCTGCGGATGGTTCAGCAGTTCAAATGCTTGGCACAGCAGACTTCACATTCAATCGTATTCGCATCGCTCACGGCTTAGGATCAGGCCAATTTTTAGAGATCGATGAAATTCGCATCGGCAACTCATTCTCTGATGTGGCTCCAATCACTCCGCCGGTGCCAGTCATCGCGGCATCACAATCAGTTGCTGGCACGGTTGGCCAATCGTTAAGCTACTCGATCGTGGCTACGAACAGCCCAAGCTCTTGGACATTGGTCAGCGGCATGCCTTCAGGTCTCAACTTAAACAGCGCCACCGGTGAAATTTCAGGAATCCCTGCAGCGAGCGGAACTTTTAGCCCGAGCTTCACCGCCACCAACGCTGGCGGAACATCCATTGCTCAATCCGTCTCAATCAACATCAGCCCAGCGCCCACGGCCCTCCAAACTTTCAGAAGCCAGGAAGGTTTAGCGAGTGATGGCTCTCAAGACATGGAGACACCTGCTTCGGACGGAGTAGAAAATCTGGAGAAATACGCATTTAACATGATCGGATCTGGTCTTGGACAAGCTGCCTCGATCGCAGTTCCAAATGCCCAACTTGTTACCGCAACAGGAAATGCTGGCATGCCCCTCACCAAAGTCACAGCTTCAGGCCATTTGGAAACAACGTATATTCGTCGTAAAGCAAACAGCAATTCCGAGATAAGCTACGTTGTGGAATATAGCAATACGCTTGAAAGCGGGACATGGATTCCAAATGCCTCGGCTACCGAATCAATCGAATCGATTGATGCTATTTTTGAGAGAGTTGTTCAAACGGATGTTCTATCTCCAAGCGCCAGGTTTGCACGGGTCAAAATCATCCGCGACTGAATAGCGAGGATTAAAAACATGATTCAATGGCCTAGTTTAGCTCACTAAATTAGGCCATTTGTTTTCTTGGGCGCCGCTAAGCATAGGTATTCCTAAAATCCCCAATATCAAAAGAGGACGAAGGAAACAAGCTGGATACAGGCAGCTGGGGAGGGCACTGAGGATATTTGTCAAAGCATGAAGGAATCTTCCGCTGGGGTTTTCCCGAGCGCGATTTGCACATCGCCATTCGCGGCTAAGTGGGTGAGGCAGTGATAGACATCCTCAGGATCGGCACCAATCGCGGTCGCCACTTCTTCCGCAGTTTTTTCCCAAGCGGTGAGGTTACCGCGCACTTTGTTGAGTGTTTCGAGAAAGGCACCTGCGGCGAGTTTTCCAGCTTCCACGCCTGGTTGGTGGTAGGCGTTGATATTGACGATTGATGCGTAGAACGTCACGGCGCGCTCGAACAAGGCGATCAGCAGGCCAAGGTAAAATGGGGTGACTTCCGGGATTGAAATGGTGATTGATTTGCGTCCCGCTTCGCTGAGTGCTTTGCGCGTGCCCCGCAGAAATCCTTGCAGGTAGTCTGCCGAGGTGGTGCCCAGATCCACTTCGATCGCCGATCCGCGACGGCCTTTCCTTACCTCGATAAACGTGGCGAAAAAGTTGTTCACCCCATCGCGGAGTTGCTGCACGTAGGCGTGTTGATCGGTCGATCCCTTATTGCCATAAACCGCGATTCCTTGGTGCACGATTTGACCATCCAGATCAAGGCGCTTGCCTAATGATTCCATCACGAGTTGTTGCAGATATTTTGAAAAAAGCACCAGCGAATCTTTATAAGGCAAGACGACCATGTCCTTTTCACCACGGCCATTGCAGGCGTGATGCCATGCCACGGCCAATTGCATCGCAGCATTGGATTTCAGCTCCGGCTTTCTGGTTTCTACGTCCATTGCGGCTGCACCGGCTAGCAAAGCATCCACGTCGAATCCTTGCAGCGCGGCAGGCACGAGGCCCACAGTCGATAGCACGGATGTTCGTCCACCGACCCAATCTTCCATCGGAAAGCGAGCAAGAAATTGATGCTGTGTGGCGTAGGCATCGAGTTTGGAGCCAACACCAGTCACAGCCACGGCATGGCGGCCAAAATCGAGGCCGGCTTTTTCAAAAGCATGTTTTGCTTCTAACATCCCGTTGCGGGTTTCCGCAGTGCCGCCGGATTTCGAGATCACCATGACCAAAGTTTTGCCAAGCCCGTTTTTTGAAAGCTGAGCGAGAACGCGCTCCATGCCCTCGGGATCCGTATTGTCGAAAAATGAAATGGGCAACTTCGCATCGCCTCCCAGCGCATCATTTACCAACTGCGGGCCAAGTGCTGAGCCGCCGATGCCGATCAGTAGGAGTTGCGAAAATTTTCCCCCACTCGGAGCGGAGATCGCGCCGGAGTGAATTTGTGCCGCAAATGATTTCAAAGCCTCTAACGGCTGAGTGATGGCACCGCGGAGTTCCGCAGTTGGGGCAAGCTGGGGATTGCGCAACCAATAATGGCCGACCATGCGTCCTTCGTCCGGATTGGCGATCGCGCCGTCCTCCAGCGCGGCCAGCGCGGAAAATGCATGGGTAATTTTCGGCGTGAGCTGCTCTTCATAAGCCGGCTCGATTTCCATCAGAGAAAGATCGAGTGAAAAACCAAATTGAGGATAGCGGAGAGTGCGATGATTGTAAGATTGCCAAGACATGGGATGTGCCTTGAATGTGAAATGAGAATCCCGCGGCGGAAAGTAAAAAGCCGATGAAAATCACTCCTCGAAACCATTCACCGCAATCATGGATAGTTGATCAATGCTGTCACTGGCAGCGAATCTAACTTTTTTCTGCCGTCTAAAAAGTCCAACTCAATCACTACCGCTAAGCCAGCAACATCTGCTCCGAGCTCTCTGAGCAAAGTCACCGCCGCTGCCGCAGTGCCGCCAGTGGCTAACAGATCGTCGATCAAAATCACGCGCTCGCCCGCATGCACCGCATCTTCATGCACCTCGACGATTGCCTCGCCATACTCGAGCGCGTAGGCCACTTGCCGAGTTTTCCACGGTAATTTCCCCTTTTTTCGCACCGGCACCATGCCAATCCCCAGGCGATCCGCCACGGCTGCGGCAAAAATAAACCCCCGAGCATCGATCCCGATGACTTTTTTCGCCTCAGAAGCCCGCGCGATTTCTGCTAGGCGATCGATGGTTTCTGAAAATAATTTTCCGTCGGCGAGGATCGGAGTGATGTCTTTGAAGACGATGCCCTTTTTCGGGAAATCAACGACATCGCGGATGGCAGCACGCAAAGTATCAGACATGACGGCAGGTTGAGTTATTTTCAGGAAGTTTCAAATGCAGAAAATGCAAAATTTTTTAGGATTCGTCTTGTTTCATTCCATCACATTGAGGAGCTCAGGTGATCTTCCAGTCACACCATCGAGGCGCGGATTTGCCTCCCACGTTTTGGGGTTGCCGGAGATGCGCTGGAAGAGGCGTTGCAATGTTTCTCCAGCACCATCGCGGCCAGAGGAAAGTGGTTGGAGGCGCTCTCCGCGTGCCTCAGGATGTAGATCCCAAGCGAAAATCATGCGATGATCCACAATGCCTTGATCGTCTGTCCAGCGGCGTCCTTCACCGAAGCGCAAATCGCCGATCCAAGCTCCTTGATCGTGGGCGCGAGCGATCCACCAGCCGTCGGCAAACCACTTGACGATACGCGTTTCCTTCAAATCAGCCATCCCATCGAGTGCTGCAGCGTCTTTGGGGTAAATGGTCCAGCGGACGGGCGTTTCGTGGCTTTCAAAAATGCTGCGATAGCCGACCCAGAACTCATCGCCACGGTCCACCACCGAACGCCACAGAATGATATTGAAAGGTGTCGGAGCTTCCATTCTGCGCTCGAATTTCACCCCGCGGCGGGCGAGATCCGCCTCAAATCCAGCGGATGCGACAAATTTCATACCGACGCTTAAAAGAGCATACGCACTTGCTAGGCCGAGCCCCCACGCATTGAGTTTGCGGCGCATCGCTAATTGGTTTTTGGACTTCAGAAATGCCAGCCAAATCAGCGCCACCAACATCGGCAGAGTGAAGAAAAAATCGATGATGAAAAGGTGATTGAAACCGACTCGATGAGACGAAAATGGCCACAGAACCGAAGTTCCGTAAACCGTGAAACAATCGATGAGCACATGGGTGCTCCAAACCGCGAAAACGAACCATCCAGCGTGCGATTTGGAGATTTTCTCGCGTTTCCAAAGCTTCGCCAAGCAAGGAGCAAGAGCACACGACGCTGCAATCATGACCAGCAGCGAGTGGCTTGGCCCGCGATGCCACCAGAGATTGGTGGCATTTCCGAGCAAAGGAGCAATCATCACATCCAAGTCCGGCAACGTTCCAAACAAGGCCCCCCAAAGCAGCGCGCGATTGCCGAGCCGCTTGCCCAGCACCCATTCTCCGATCGCTGCGCCCAGCGTTGCCTGTGTCAGTGAATCCATGGGCGGAAGATGGCGTATTTTTCCTTTTGGAAAACCCTAAATCACCCCGCTTCCCTCCGCGGCGAACTCAGACTCACAGAAAAAACAGGATTTTGACCATTTTTCAGAGCAGACTCTAGTTCTTTGCTGCTTCGAAAAAGCTCGATTCGAAATGGCATGCTTAACGGCATCCAAGAGTTTTGCGACGGAGTTGAGCTCAGTGCTAAATAGAAGAATAGAAACGCTAAAAACTTCTAGACCGTTCCAACGTAAGGATTCAATTACCAACGGTTTTTCATCCAAATCGTTCATGGCGAAGCGTTGGAAAAATCCAACGTTTACTTGAGTCGGCCTTGATGCCACATACCCTATGTCAATCAACCAAATAACTATGTTCGGACTTCGATTCATCAAAATTCCTCCAACCACCCATGTCATTCAATACTCGGGCGGCAATGTGGTGCGCGAAGGGACGGGCCTTTCCTTTTTCTACTACTCACCCACCACTTCTCTAGTATCAGTCCCGGTAGGCAGCACCGATGTGCCATTCATTTTCGAAGAACAAACCGGCGACTATCAGACCGTTAGCCTCCAAGGCCAGATCACTTACCGCATCGCAGAGCCGAAGAAACTCGCCGGTCTGATGGATTTTACGCTCGCACCCAACGGCCGAGGATTCGCCTCGGATGATCCAGAAAATCTGCCCCAGCGAGTGATCAATCTTGTCCACGTCCTTGCCCGCGCAGAAATCGATCAACTACCGCTCAAGCAGGCATTGCGCGCTTCAGAATTTTTGGTAACTGCGATTCGCGAGCAACTTGGCACATCGCCCGAGATCGCGGCTTTGGGACTAGAGGTTCTCGGGCTTTCCATATTGGCCATCAAACCGACTCCCGAGACCGCGAGAGCTCTGGAAGCCGAGACCCGCGAGCAGCTTTTGCGTGGCGCGGACGAAGCCATCTACACCAGGCGCAATGCCGCCGTTGAGCAGGAGCGCAGTATCAAGGAAAACGAACTCAACACCGAGATCGCAGTAGAAATCAAAAAACGCCAAATCCGAGAAACCCAAATGGATGCAGAACGCGCGGTGCAGGAGAAAAAAGCTCAACTCCAACGCGCCCAGTTAGACACCAGCATCAGCCTTGAAGACGAGCGTAAAAAACTCGTCGCCCTCACGACCGAAAATGCCAAGGCCGAGTCCGATGCACGTGCCTACGGTATCTCTAGTATCATGCAAGCACTTGGCAGCGCCGATGCCGCCGTCTTGCAGGCTCTCACCACCTCGGGCATGAAGCCGGAACAACTCATCGCTTTCGCCTTCCAAGAGCTCGCCAGCAAAGCTGACAAAATCGGCCAACTCAACATCTCGCCGGATCTTCTGCGCGAGTTGCTCGACAAGCCTGAATCAAGGCAATGACGCGACTAACAGAAACGAAGATTGTCCTCGTCGTTCGCGCGACCCGGCTGGCGGACTTGAAAGCCAAGTTCGCCACCAAGTCGCAGGCTCGTTTCTATATCAACAGTCTTGGCGCAGACTTCGGCGATTACGAAAACGAAGACACTTCCTATCAGGCCGCGATTTCCAAAGTCCAACAATTGCTCGGTGAGCTTGGTCGCGTGCAGCTTGTCCAGCGCTCGTTCCTGCCCAATTTTGTTTTCGGGCCCGAGGACATCGTCGTTGCCCTTGGCCAAGACGGACTCGTGGCAAACACCTTGAAGTATCTATCCGGCCAGCCGCTCGTCGGCGTGAACCCCGACCCAAAACGCTGGGACGGCCAGCTTCTGCCGTTTCAGGTGAAAGGTCTCAATCAAGTCATGCGCGAAATCCTACGCGGCAGTCGGAAAACTCATGAAGTCACCATGGCCGAGGCCAAGTTGAACACCGGACTCAGCTTGTGCGCGGTGAACGATCTTTTCATCGGCCTCAAATCCCATGGCTCCGCGCGGTATCGCATTTCCACAGGAGACCAAGCGGAAAACCACTCATCCAGTGGAGTCATCGTCTCGACCGGCATGGGCTCGACCGGATGGTTCAAAAGCCTGATGACAGGCACGGCCGGAAAGGCGATGGGAACGATTTCTCCAGATACCCGTTTCCCATGGGAGTCCGAGTTTCTCTACTTCACCGTCCGCGAACCATTTCCTAGCAATACCACAGGCACCTCACTCGTTTTTGGAAAAGTCACCAAAAAACAACCTCTCCTGCTCGAATCACAAATGGGAGAAAACGGCGTGATTTTCAGCGACGGAATCGAGCACGATTTCTTAGAATTCAACTCCGGCACAAAAGCAACCATCTCACTCGCGGAGCGAAAGGGATATCTAGTGGTATAAAGTTGCCGAGGCGACTATCTCATCCGCGCCAGATATTCGAAAAAGTCGTCGTTAGGATGCACCTTTGGACAATAAAATCCGTTCTGCTTTAACCTACGGACAGCTGCCAAGCAGTCGTCATTTGTCATCCATTTCTGCTTCACTGCATGACCTAGCAATCCAAGTGTGCCGATGAGTGGAATGTTCATCGACAATGCCACTTTCCTCGCCAGCGTCTCGTCAATACAAGCAGTCCAGCCCGTTTCGAGACACACGGCTAGCACGCTCAGCTCGCCAGGGTCCAAGCTGTCACGAGCTTCCATAGGAATTTTACTCATCGCCGCCAAAGGTCTTTCGTGTAGCTTGAAATGATCTTTCAGAATCTCCCGGTAATAGGCGGGATCATCTTGAGAAACTTCTCTTACCACTTCCGGAGTCACCGTCAGTTCACGCTCGCCCACTAGCTCCATCACCAGAGCTGACAATTCTCCGCGATGGCCAAAATTCAAGATGACCGAAGCATCGCAAACGAGAGGAGAACTTGATACTTTCAAGGAGCCAGACCCTCCACTTCCGCATAGCCCAAATCGATATCATTCACCGCCTCATCACCATCTTCCGCCGCGGACGATAGATATTTTTCCACGGTCGAACGCCCGGCTGAGCACCAGCCAGCTACCTTGCCGATGCTCACCTTACCTGCTAACCAGAGTTCAGTGGTCAACTCCAATAACCGGGGAGGCACTTGATCCCCGAAAGGGTGATCATCCCCCTCGCTCACCCGCGCTCCCTCGGACTCCGTCTCCTCACGCTGCACTTCTGTGAAAAACCGCGACTTCTCCGTATAGCTTACGACGTTGCGCTGCACCAGACGGTAAAACATCGCCCCATGCGAAACGCCGAAGTGATCCACTGCAGCGAAAAAACCCGACTTCGTGCGCAAATTGGCACCTTGCCGTCGCAAAAGATCCTCCACTTTGGACATCGGCATCAGAAGTTCGGCGGCGAAGCGGTTCGCTTCCTTCTCCTGCGGATCGTTGCGCGTCGCCATCAGGGAAACCGCCGTATCTTCAACCCCGCGCAGGTGAAAAAGCAAATGCGCCAACTCGTGACAAAGCGTGAACAGCTTCACCTTCTCAGGCATGTTCCGGTTCACGAAGATCACGCTGAAGTCACGTTGGTGCGATAACCCGGAAAGCTTGGGTGGCAGTTTCCATTCGAAAACCTGCACGCGATTCTCCGCCAGCGCCTGGCAAAGCTCGGTGTAGGTCACGCGATCATTCAGCCGTAGAAACCGCCGCACCATGTCAGCCAATTCTTCAAGCCGAGGCTCTGAGTATTCCAGAGAAAGCGACAAACGCTGAGGCATTTCGCCTGCCAGTTCCCAAACCCTATATAACGAGTGAACCTGGGCTGCTGCGTCGTTGAGGGCGCTTCCAAGCCCTTGTTTTTCCTGACTTTTCTTTGCCGCCATACTGCGAGGCTGGAAGGCCACGGCCCGCGCACCCTCCCGCAGAAATGCCGGGTCCACTCCGTAAATTCGGGACAGTTCCCATAGCTGCGCTTCATCCGGAATTCGTTCGCCTTTTTCCCATTTTGAGACCAATGAGGATGAAATCCCCATGCGCTCCGCAGCCGCCTTCTGGCTCATGCCGAGACGCTCGCGGACTCGTGTCAGATTATCTGGAAAAGAGTTCATCTGACTTTAAATGTCAAATGAATGCCATTTTGTCCACAAATTATTCACATTCAGCCTCAAAAATATCAAGTCCCAATACATTTAAGTAGAAATTTGATACCAGATCGTAACTTGCTTCCGCCATCTTCATGCGAACCCAGCGAAAAAGCCGACCCTGTGCGAACAGGATCGGCTTTCATCCGGTCAGCCCCGACACGGATCACTCCGGCCAGAGTAACACTTACGTTTTTTCGTTTTTGCTCCCTAGCTGCGAATCAGGCTCGCAACTTTTCCGCCGCCAAAGTCTTCAACTCCTCCAGCTTGCTTCGGTCCGGCGCGGCACCTCTTGCTTGATCTGGCTTGCCGCCGCCTTTGCCGCCGGCGAGGGCGGCGAGGTCGCGGAGGAGGTCGCCGGCTTTGAGGCCGGCTGCGAGCGCGTCTGGGCCGCAGTGGGTGGCGAGGTGGAGTTTTTCGCCGTCGTCCACGATGAGGAGGGCGGGGCCGGCGAATTGTTTTTTCTTCAGGCCGTTTTGGAGTTCTTGGAGGAGCGAGGCGTCGGACTCGAAACTCACGATGATGGGTTTGCCTTGGGCAATCAGTTCGGCGAGGGATTCGTCTGCGAGGCAGGCGGCTTGGGCGGACTGGATTTTTTTGATGCGTTTCTCGGCCTCGATGGCGGCTTGTTGGGTTTCTTCAAGCGTTTTTGCGCCGTGGGCAAAGGTGGCGTTGATTTGGGAGATATCTGCGCGTTCAACGAGCATGGCACCCATGATGTGTGGGAATTCGTTGACGATGATGGGGGCCTCGCCGAGCGCGGATAATTTTTCGTTCGCGGCTTTAAGTTTGGCGCTGGCGGCTTTGAGTTCATGATCCCATTTTTCAACATTTTCGCGCAAGTGCAGCCATGCGGCATCGCCACAGACGGCTTCGATGCGGCGGACTCCCGAGGCGATGGCAGCTTCGGACTTGATTTTGAACAGGCCGATCTCGCTGGTGTTGCGGACGTGCGTGCCGCCGCAGAGTTCTTGGGACGGGCCGTTGAGTTGGTTGGCTTGGCCACCAATTTGCACGACGCGGACGATCTCGCCGTATTTATCGCCGAAGAATTGCATGATGTCGGCGCGGCCTTTGATTTCGGCGTGTTTGACCTCGGTCCATGAAACGGTGAGGCCTTGTTTGATCGCACCGTTGACCATTTCTTCCATCTCGGCGAGCTGCTCGAGGGTGAGAGGGGCGCTGTTGAAGTCGAAGCGCAGGCGGTTTTCATCGACGGAAGAGCCTTGTTGGGAGGCGTCTTTGGAGACGACTTCGTGAAGGGCCCAGTGGAGGAGGTGGGTGGCGGTGTGGTGGGCTTCGATGGGGCGGCGGCGTTTTTCGTCGATGCTGAGGGTGACTTTGTCGCCGACGGTGATTGGAGATTTGAAATTTGAAATTTCAGATTGAGAAACGATGAGGGCGCGGGCTTTGCCGATTTGCTGGACGCCGGTGACGGGGATGCCGTTGAGTGCGCCGATGTCGCCGGCTTGGCCGCCCATTTCGGCGTAAAAGACGGTCTTGTCGGTGATGATGAAGAGGGTGTCTTCTTGAGGGTGGATTTCTAATACGGTGGCATCGATGGTGTCGTTGTCGAAGCCGAGGAATTCGGTGACGGCAGCGGTGGAAATGTCGAGGGCGCGGACGATGTTGGTTTTTTGGGCGGCGCGGGAGCGTTGTTGTTGTTGCTCCATGAGGGCTTCAAAGCGGGGAATATCCACCGTTAGGCCGCGCTCAGCGCAGAGGAGTTCGGTGAGGTCGATGGGGAAGCCGAAGGTATCATAGAGCTCGAAGGCGATGTCTCCCGAAAGGGGAGCACCGCCGTCTCGGCGGCTACCTTGGGCATCTTGCCCAAGGTTCTGAAGAGATTCCGGCGAGACACCGGAATCAGCCGCCAAGATGGCGGCCCTCCCCTTGCGAAAATCTTCGAGATTTGCTGATTCCCAGCCTTTTGCGAAAAGGTAGGGATAGGGACCATTCTGGGTGAGTTCTTTTCGCTGGGGGTTGGTGATGATGTATTCGAATTTTTCCCAAAGGTCTGAATCGCTGCGGATGAGGCGATCATGATAATCCTTTTGCCAGACTGTTCCAGTGGTGCCGGTGAGCTTGTTGATTTCCTTCGCAGTGAAAGATTTGATGGAATGCATGAGTTCCGCGAGCTCCCAAAAAATTGGGTTTGCCAGTGGATCATATTCTTTTGGCTGGGGTTCTATCAGAAGGTGGAAGTGGTCCGGCATGACCACGGCCGCGAATAAGATGTAGCGGGAGCCATGGAAATGCTGGATCGCATCTAGTGTGATTTGGCGGGCTTCTGGAGAAAGAGTCTTGCGGTCTTGGGTGGTGACTGTGAGAAGGTATTTTCCCCAAGGGCGCTCAAAGTGGGGAAGCTTGTGGGATTTTGAATAGCGCGCACCTTCTGCGAGGGGAGCGCCGCCGTCTCGGCGGCTGCCTTGGGCATCTTGCCCAAGGTTCTGAAGAGATTCCGGTGAGACACCGGAATCAACCGCCAAGATGGCGGCCCTCCCCAGGGCTTCTTCGAAGCGCTTTAACCCACGATCAAGAGTCTGATTAAAGCTCGCCTCCTCTTGCTCGAGCGTTTGGCGGACGACGTCTTGGCGGTTTTTTAACTCTGGAAATACCTCGCCCATTTCGCTGACGAGCGTTTCCACCAACGCGCCGAAGAATGGTTTTTCGCCGGAAAAACCTAATTGGCGGCCGTATCTAACAGCGCGTCGCAAAATACGGCGGAGAACGTAGTTGCGGCCGGTGTTGCCCGGCATGATGCCATCGGCAATCGAGAAACTAAGGGTCCGCAGGTGATCAGCGATGACACGAAATGCGATCGCAGTTTTCATTTCCTCATCGAAGAGGGAGCGGTCGGCGCCAAGGGCCGGGTAAATATTGGAGTAAGTTTTTCCGCTGAGTTTTTCTAACTGATAGAAAATCGGCATAAAGACATCCGTTGCGTAGTTGGATGGCTTGTTAGAAAAATCCGTGAAGCCTTTGGTGCCTTGGATGATCGAGCAGGCACGCTCGAAACCCATGCCGGTATCGACGTGTTTGGCGGGGAGTTCGCGGAAAGTGCCGTCGGCCTCGGCGTTGTATTGAATGAAGACGAGGTTCCAGATCTCGATGCAAAGGTCGGAGTCGTTATTGACGAGATTGCGGCCGGTGACGGGATTGCCTTCCGGTGTCAGATCGACGTGAAGTTCGGAGCATGGGCCGCAGGGACCAGTCTCGCCCATCATCCAGAAGTTGTCTTTGACGTTGCCGTGGACGATTTGGACGGCGGGATCGCAGCCTTTGGAAATAAAAAGTTCGGCCCAGATGTCGTAGGCTTCTTGATCGAAATTTCCGGGATCGCCCTCTTTCGGCGCATAGACCGAGGCGTAGAGGCGGTGGGCGGGCAGGCCCCAGCGTTCGACGACGAGTTCCCATGCCCACTGGATGGCTTCTTTTTTGAAATAATTGCCAAACGACCAATTCCCTAACATTTCAAAAAATGTATGGTGATAGGTATCGTAGCCGACGTCCTCCAGATCGTTATGCTTACCACCGGCTCGAATGCATTTCTGGGTATCCGCCGCGCGTGGTGGATCGTAGGGCGCTTTTTCCACTCCTAAAAAATACGGCACAAATGGATTCATGCCGGCATTGGTAAATAGCAGCCCGGGCGATTGCGGCAGCAACGACGCGGAGGGCACGATGGTGTGTTGTTTTTCGCGGAAAAATTCGAGAAAACTATGGCGGACTTCGGCAGCGGTCATGGGCGCGGGAAAGATGGGATTTAATGATGGCTGCTGTAAAGCCTGCCGGTGGGGGAAAATCGAGAAAAGCGACAAAGCACTCATCTCTTGAAATCCGCAACCTCACTCATTTAGCAAACGAATGCCCTTGGCCGTTTGGCTCACGCTGCGTTTTTTGAGCATGGCTCCCAACGTTTGCTTAAAGGTGCGCTTGCTCACGCCGAGCTCATCGTGAATTTGCTCAGCTGAGCTATGATCTCCTATCGCCCAAAATCCGCCACGCGCTTCTAATTCTGCTAGAATACGCGATTCCAAATTTTCCACTCGCGCCCGGCCAGGAGGATGCAATGTGAGGTCAACTTTCCCATCCTCACGCAGTGCGGAGATGTAGCCTTGCACACTTTCGCCAAGCTGTAACGGCTGGTAAACTCCATCTGCAAACAACAAGCCACTATGCGCGCCATTGATAATCGCTTTATAACCGAGCGCCGTTTTCCCAAAAATAATCAAATCCACCAACTGGCCTATCTGATAGCTAACAGGTGTTTGGTCCAAATGACGCGAAAGCCGTGTCGTCGCAACAATTCTGTCTGTATGCTCATCGATCTGCACATACACCACGTAAAATTTCTTCAATTCCATGCGCACTTTTTGCTCGCGAAATGGAACTAACAGATCTTTCGCCAAACCCCAATCAAGGAACGCACCCACACCGGTGACTGCCACGCAGCGCAACTTCGCAAAATGCCCGGGCATGACTTTGGGAGTCAGCAACGTCGCCACCGGACGATCTTCAGAATCGTGATATAAAAATACGTTTAGAAAATTTCCAACCGCCCAACTTACCGGAACTTCTTTTCTCGGCAGCAAGACTTCTCCTAATTCTCCTGCTGCCAAAAAAAGCCCAAAACGCGTCTCGCGAACAATCTGTAACGTCTCACGTTTTCCAATCATGGCCATGGCCAGACCCTGCTTGAATCAAGGCCGCTCGTCGATGGCGATTTTCATGAATGATGCGCCCACTGCTGAAAAATTTTATTTTTTTTAAAATAATGCTTGCATTGCCTACGCGATCGGCCATGTTTTGCGTGTCGAAAGACAAGGCAGTCCGACTGAAATGCCTCCCAGGTTAATGGGTTTTTCCTAGAGGGGGATGATCGGTCGGGCTGCTTCTTTTTTTACTTTCGACACATTCTCATTATCGCACCCATGCTGATAGGCGAGCTTCCCCAATCCGCTATCGACAGCACTCCGCTTCAACGTAGGATGATTTTATCATGAGCTTGAGTGAGCTTGGTTGGGACAAACAATGGCAATCTGCATTTAAGCCTTATCGTGCAAAAGGTTGGGTGCCTGCACGCTTGATTCGGGAATCCCCGATTAACTACGGCGCCATGATCGCTGAGGACGAGGAAATCGATGCCATTTTATGCGGCAAACTCTGGCACGATGCAGCCTGCGATGCTGATCTCCCAGCCGTTGGCGATTGGGTGGCCGTGGACCTTGGCGGGGAAAATCGTCCCCACGTGATTCGCGCACTCTTGCCCCGGCGGACGTGTTTTTTGCGGAAAATGCCGGGCAATAGCAGCCAAGCGCAAGTGATCGGTGCCAATATCGATTGCGTCGCCGTGGTGACTGATGCCGGCACTGATTTTAATCTCAGGCGCATGGAGCGCTACTTCATGCTGATCAGCCGCAGCAAGGCCAAAGCACTCGTCTTAGTCAATAAATCAGATCTCTATCCGTTAGAGCAATCCCAACAAGCCGCCGCGGAAATTTCGGCACTTTGGGCGGATGCAAAGGTCCATGTCACCAGCGCCACTCGCGGGGAAGGACTCAAGGTGTTGAAAAAATTTCTGCGCAAAGGCGAAACGCTTTGCATCGTCGGCTCCAGCGGTGTTGGCAAATCCACATTGGTCAATCAACTCTACGGAGATGACTGGCAGTGGACTGGCGAAGTCAATGAAACCACCGGCCGAGGACGCCACACAACGACGAGCCGCGAGCTAGTTCTGTTAGATCAAGGCGGCATGCTCATCGATAATCCCGGCATGCGCGAAATCCAAATGTGGACGGATGAGGAGACGCTGCGTGGGAGCTTTGCGGACATCGCGGCCTTGGCCACCAATTGCAAATATGCAAATTGCAACCACCGCATGGACGATGGCTGTGCGATCCGTGCGGCCGTGGAAGCTGGCGAGTTAGAGCGCGGGCGTTATGAAAATTTCCTCAATCTTGAAAACGAAATTGCCGCCCTCAAAAAGCGCGCAGAAAAACGCCAAATGGCCGTTGAGCGATGGGCCAAGCGCAATAGTGTGAAGGCACGCAATCTAGCAGATCGCATCCAACTGGAGCGCGATGAACGAGGAGATATTTCATGACGCAAGATGCCGAGTGGATGCAGCTCGCTCTGGACCAAGCGCGGCTTGGAGTTGGTAAAACATCGCCCAATCCACCCGTTGGCGCGGTGATTGTGAAAGACAACCAATGCCTCGGATCCGGTTGGCACCGCGCGGCTGGCATGCCGCATGCCGAGCGTGAAGCAATCGCCGATGCCATCTCCCGCCATGGTGCGGAATCACTCCACGGCGCGACGATTTACATCACGCTTGAGCCATGTTCCACCTTCGGCAGAACGCCTCCATGCACGGATGGCATCATCCACGCAGGCATCAAACGAGTCGTCTATGCCTGCGATGATCCGAATCCTCATCATGCTGGCAACGCGAAAAAATTGTTAGACGAAGCGGAAATTTCAGTCACATTAGGCGTGTTAGAAAGCGCAGCGCTGGATTTGCTCCGGCCATTTTACAAAATACAAACAACCGGTCTGCCATGGATCATTTGGAAAGTGGCGATGAGCTTGGACGGGCGCATCACTCGGCCTGCTGGAGAAGGCCAATGGCTAAGTGGTGAAGCTTCACGCGAGGATGTGCAACGGCTGCGAGCCACGGTAGATGCCATTCTAACAAGTGGAGCCACGGTGAGGAGTGACCGCCCGGCATTGACCATTCGCAACCCAGAATGGTTAGAAGGCCGTTCGCAGCCATGGCGCTGGGTGATCAGCAATCATCCAGAATCATTGCCGCGTGATGCCCCACTTTTTTGCGATGCATGGAGCGAGCGCACTTCAGTTCATGCCGGCGATGATTTGCGTGAACTACTTGCCCACTTGGCAAAGAAGCATGCTGTCAATTGCGTCTTAGTAGAAGCTGGAGGGAAACTTGCGGGATCACTCTTTGCCGCCGGTTTAGTGGATGAAGTGGTTTGTTACTACGCGCCACTTTTGTGCGGCGGCCCAGTGCTAGCGCTCGCAGGAGATGCTTTGCCAGATTCGATTAAATTGTTAGATTCGAGCTACCAACAAATTGGAGATGACATCCGCTTGAGAGCAAGAGTCGCCCGCAGTTGATTGCGATGGTCAATGTTCTGGTAAACGCATCTTTACGGTGGTGAAGCCCGGTGCCATCGCACTGATTTCCCATGCTCCGCGTTCGTCTGACTTGGGTGCTGAAGAATTGGCGGCAAGTTTGCCTTCGATTTGGCCCGATATTTGAGCCATTCCATTGCCTAAACCTAAAACGATTTTCACCAAGCGTGCTGTTTCTTCGGGACTAAGGCTTGGCTGCGCAGGCATCGGAATCGCACCCCACACTCCGCCACCTCCTTTGTGAATTTTATCTGATAGATAAGTTACGGCGTCTTCTTGATGGCGATATTTTAGCGCAATATTTAGCAAGGGCGGGCCGAGTGATGTGTGCTCCACTTGATGGCACGCGAGGCACTGCTTCGAGGTCATGAACGTCTGCTCTTCGGACGATAACTGAGGACCGCCTGCATCATGTCCAGTTGCCGGAATATGGCGGATACGCACGACGACTTTACTCGCATCCAGTGGAGCATTTGTCATCACGCGGAAATGGATCAGCTCACCATCCGTAATTGATTTCGGTGCAGGCTGAAGTGCCAATTTTAGCGCGGGTTCGATCGGTTTTTCTAACAACGATAGACGAGCGATCGCGCGCGCTCCTTTGCTGTCTTTGACCACGGCCCGGATCTCATCGCCGCGCATGGAATTCGTCATTTTGATCGAGGCTCCTTGGCCGATGGATTGATCTTTCACACCATCAGTCACCCACCAATCGATGGTCAACGAATCGCCGTCTTCATCGCTCGCCTCCGCTTTGAATTCTTTGCCATTATCCGAACGCACGATGTTCACTTTTGGCGCACGATTGTCTGATTTTGGCGTTAAACGGGAAAGGTTGCCATTGCCATTAAACCACCACTCCGTGCCGTATTCTAACAGCCAAAGAGATCCGTCATCAGCCATTTCTAAATCGATTGGGTATTGATGTCCTTCATCTAACAGTGAAAGCGATTGCATGTTTTCTGACGAGTCGAGCTTGACCTTAAAAATGCTGCCGCGCATCCAATCATAAGTGATGAGTGTGCCATCTTCTGCGGCATCTAACATATTGATGGGACGATTTGCGTCGTAATAAAAAACTGGGCCAGCCATGGCATTGCGTCCTCCCGAGCCAAGCACTGGATATCGCTCAGATGTTGCATAGGGATACCAAATCATCGCTGGCTGTGCGGGCGGTAAATCTTTGATGCCAGCGGCCTGCGGGTTGAGATTCTGTGGGCTGTTAGAATGTTGCTTTGGGCCGATTTCTTGAGTCTGGAAATCATATCGAGCATACGCTTGATTATCGGCAATGAACCATGGCCAACCGTAGTTTCCAGCCGATTTCGCTTGGTTGATTTCATCATATCCTCGCGGGCCTCGTGGCCCATCTTCGCCTGCATCAGGTCCAATTTCCCCCCAATACAAAGTGCCCGTTTTCGGATCAATGGATGTGCGAAATGGATTGCGGCAGCCCATGATGTAAATTTCAGGCCGAGCTTGGCTTGGATTGTTAGACGAAGCGAATAAATTCCCATCCGGTATCGAATATCCATCATCTGTTAGACGAATGCGGATGATTTTCCCACGCAAGTCTGCCGTGTTGCTGGCTCGTAGCGAGGTATCCCATGGCTCACGATCCGGCCGCTGATCCACCGGATTGTAACCATCACTTTCAAAAGGATTGGTATTGTCGCCAATGCTCAGATAAAGCAATCCATCTGGGCCAAATTTGAGCGATCCACCATGGTGACAAACTCGATCGTGACGAAGCGTGGGAACATCGAGAATCACTTTTTCTGATGAGGGAACGAGAAGCCCATTTTCCAACGTAAATCGCGAGAGCCGATTCAGCGCTTCTTGCGGATGGCTGTAGTATAAATAAACGAAATGATTGTCTAAAAATTGTGGGTCAAATGCGATGTCGTGCAACGCATCTTCTCGGCCACTCGGGCTGTCCGGATCTTCTTTTCTGAGTGCATAGACGTCGATTTTTCCTGCTTCAAAGCAGGCTCCTGTCTTCGCATCAACCCGCAGAATACGCCCTTCTCGTTCGACGATGTAAACGGACCCATCCGGCGCGTGCGCGATGGACATTGGGTCTTTCAAACCCTGCACCACAATCTCTTTGTCAAACCCCTGACCAGTGGCAACAGCTGCCATCATGCATAGCCCAACGGTGACATTTTTGAGAAACACCCATTTCATGTGAAACCATTACGTGCTTGAACCAGTTGATGTTTCAAGTGGTTGCTCACTGTTAGATTCCACTACTTTCGCTTGGCGATTCATTTCTAACAGCCGAATCACTTCGGCCTTGGCAGCCGCTACGCGATCCGAATCTCCGACTCTTGGCGGTGGTTCAGAAAATGGCTTGTTCTCAGCGGAAGAACGCGCACGCTCCAGTGCTTCTTGTGCAAGAGTCTCACGCTTACGATGCTCACCTGCGGCACGATTGGCGGTGGCAAGAGACTCGCGAAGGCGAATGATCTCCGCTTCGAGCTGTCCGACTTGTTCCGGCTGGGCACCTGCTTCAGCAAGCTGCTGGCGGACTTTTGAAAGCTCATTTTCTAGAGAAAACCGACGTTCTTGGTTCGCCTTATCGGCATCTTGCAAACGCGCATTGAGTTGCTTTACGGCCGTTTGCGATTTTTTTAAATCCGCTTCAAGCGCCTGGTAGCGTTGTGTCGATTGCACCAGCTCCGCACGCGCTTGTTGAAGGTGCTCGCTCATGGCTTGATGCTGATCAGAGGCAATCGTGTTTTGCTTGAGTAATTCCAACTCTGCTTTGAGTGATTTGTTAGAAAGTTTACTCGCATCTAACTGACTTTGCAATGTAGCGCTGCGGTCGCTCTTGGCTGGTGCTTGGCTCGGATTTGCGGCAACGACTTTTGGTTTGCGCAACCACGCGTGAATGAACCAGCCAACGATCATGGCACCTACTGCGATGCCCACCACTTCTGGGAGCGATTCAGAAAACACGGAATTGGATGCGGCGGATAGAATCATGGAAATAATTGTTAGATGGAATAAGCGATGCCTGGTTCAGGAATGATCGTCTCGCACTGCGGCAAGAGTGTGGCAAGTTGTTGGCGGAACCACTCGACAGCTCCATCGTCGCCATGCACAAGAAATGTTTTTTTTGGGGAAACTTTTAGAATGTATTGAAGGATGGCTTCCCGCGTCGAATGTCCACTAAAGTCGAACACTCGCGTATCACAGCGGAGTTTTACAGGAGGATGCGCCGGATCTAACAAAACAGAATCGCCCGTTTTTGATGCACGAATGCGGCCGCCGGGTGTCTCTGGATCTGCGTAGCCCACAAAGAATAGGCCATGTTTGGGATTTTCTAACAACCCAAGCCGCGCAAAATTGTTAGAGACGGTTTTTTCAGACATCATGCCGCTGGAGAGAGCGTAGATGCAGCCGGGTAGAAATGGAATGGGTCCGATGCGTTTGCCGCTTGCCCCTTCTAACTGCATGTCTTTGAGAAAGCGAAAACCGGATAACTGACGGCGCGATGATTCGCTAAATCGATCATACACATGCGTCATCTTCGTGCTAAGGCCGCCGATGTAGATTGGGGTTTTACGAGAGATGCGTTGCTCTTTTTTGAAGCGCATCAGCATGCCGAGCACTTCTTGAGTTTTGCCCATCGCAAAGACCGGAATGAGCACCGAGCCCTTGCGATCAATCACTTCCTTGATCCCATCCGCGAGGGCATTTTCCTCATCCTTGCGGGTGTAATCTGCCGCGCGGCTTTGCTCACCGCGCGTGGTTTCGACGATCAATGCATCCACCACATCATGCGGAAAAAGGGCGGCCTTCTGCACCGTGCTGTCCTCAAAATTTACATCCCCAGTGTAGAAAACTTTTTTGCCATCGGCCTCTAACGTCACACCCACCGAGCCTAAAATATGGCCTGCATCATGAAAAGTCGCCCTTACGTTGCCCTGCTGATCCACCGCAAATGGCTTTTCGATATTCCGCGTTTCAAAGCAATGTTCGATGCGATCGAGTTCGCGATGTTCAAAGAGCGGATACTCAGAGATGCCGTGCTCGGTGCGTTTTGCTTGCATCACATTCACCGAGTTATGAAGCATCGCTTTGGCCAACTCCGCCGTCTCGGGCGAGAGGAAAACCCGCGATTGGGGCTGTCCTTGTAAAAAGACCGGCAAAGTGCCCACGTGATCCAAATGCGAGTGAGAAATGATGATCGAATCCACGGCACCTGCTTGCAGAAACTCGTAATGAGGAATCGCCTCTTTCCCCTCATGCTTTGGGTGCATTCCAGCATCCAGCACGATGCGTGAAGCGGACGTTTCTAGCAGATATGAATTAGCGCCAATTCCGGCGTGACGACAGAGACTTTTGAAAAACATTAGAAAAAATTCACTTAAAAGTGATGTGCGAAGATGCGAAGTGCTGGCAAAATGTCAACCCATGGCTGAGCGGGATCATTCTCCGGGACGATGGCCCCACCAAATTTGCTCAAAATCATTGGGTGGTTTTTCCGCTTGGCGGATCAAGCCATTGGCCGTGATTCCGAGCCAAGGGTTGATTTTTCCACCGAGTGCTTCAATCGCATGAGCGGTCCAGACGTTACACATGCGAGGGATAAAATACTGATGGCGGGACTCTAATAAAACACCAGAACCCCAACTCGAAGTGCCGACGACTTGCGGCCGCCCATCCACACCAAGCCGGCTGCAATCATTCAAAAACGCAGCAAGGTCTTTGCCGCGCTCACGCGGGACCAGCTTGCGCCAGATGCGTTGGTGCGGGCACATTTCTACCACATCCCAGTCCGCGGGAATCAATTCCATCACCGAGGGCGTTGGCGTGAACAACGCGCGGAAAAATTTCCACGGATCATGCAATCCTTTCTCCATGTAGGCCGTGCGATCGCCCCAACTCAGCGTGACGTGACGCGGCTTGCCAAAATTTTTCGGTGGGATAAATCCACTTTCTAACAGCCAGTCATATGGAAATACCATGCCGGTGTGAATGGGATCTGAAATCAACCACACGATCACATCCGGCAGCCGATGTGGATCCGTCACGCTTGGGTGCTCCACCGGCGGGCGGGCAACTGGCACCGGCGCATCGGGCAAACGAATGCCGCAACTGGCCAAGCCGCACAGCATGAGGCAGGCAATCAATTGATAAAGCCGCCTCGCTACTTTGCACCAAGGCTCAGCCTTTTTCATGCATCGAGAAATGAGCACACATACTCACAAATTTCATCATTCACAGCGATGGTGAATCCATGCTTGCCGGCCACATCGAAGAAAGAACCGGCTTCATAAGTGGTGGTTACGTCGCTTTCATCTAGCGTCACATCACAAGCGCCAGCGATGATTTCCATTCGCTCCGGAGCTGCCGTGCCAAAGTGGTAACTGCCCGGATAAATGATGCCGATGGTTTTTTTTGAGCCATCTGCAAAATGCACGGTGTGAGAAACGACTTTGCCGCCGAAATAAACGTTGGCTTTGGCATCTACGGATACTTGATCAAATGAAACTTGAGTCATAAATTTTTGTTAGGATTTGTTAGATTAAATTATTCAGTGGGCAGGCCGCCCGCTTTCCATGCTTCCCAACCGCCTTCGAGGACTTGAGTTGAGTGGCCCACTTTTGCGAGGCGGCTGGCGACTTCTCGTGCGTCTGGACACGCAAGATCGGTGCAATAGAGCACGATGGACTTGCCGCTGGCTTTCGCATTTTGGATTTCAATTTCCCGGGCTGCGAGTTGCGGTGAGAATTGAGACTTCGGCCAATTGATCGCACCTTGGATTCTACCAAATTTATAGTAGAACGCCGGACGCACATCGTAAATGAGCACTTCGCCCGATTGCTGCTTTGCAAACAAATCACCTATCGCGATGCGCGTGACTTGGCCGAGAGGCGTTGTTGGTTTGGCACTCGGCTGGGGCGTTTCTAACACTACGGATGGAGCTGGATTGGGCTTCACCAATGGCGCAATGCGTGGCTCGGTAGGCGATGTTTCACATGACGCGAGCATCACCCCCAGAATTGCAACCATCGAAGCACTTCGGATCATTGACCTATTTTTAAAAGCTCTACGTCAAACACGAGCGTGCCAGCTGGCGCACCCGGCGGCGGACTATCTCCATAAGCGAGTTTGGCAGGAATCCATAGCCGGCGTTTTTCACCCACGACCATGAGTTGCACGCCCTCAGTCCAACCCGGAATCACTCGATTGAGCGGAAAACTAACCGGCTCACCACGCGTGACGGAGGAATCAAAAAGTTTTCCATCTGTGGTCCAACCCGAGTAGTGCACTTCCACGGAATCGCTCGCCTTCGGGTGCTCTGTGCCGGTTCCTTTTTGCAATACTCGCGAGGCGATGCCGCTCTCGGTTTTCTCTGCACTTTCAGGAGCTGCTGCCACATCTTCCGGCACATCCGGCGGCTTCGGGGCGGCCTTGATTTCGAGTAATTCCACATCAAATACGAGCGTGCCGCCCGGGCGGCCACCACCGGGATTTTCTCCGTAGGCCAATTTCCCCGGAATCCAAAAACGACGCTTTTCGCCGACGACCATCAACTGCAATCCTTCCGTCCACCCGGCGATCACACCATTGAGAGGGAAACTCGTCGGCTGGCCACGTTGCACCGAACTGTCGAACAATTTGCCATCGGTCGTCCAGCCCGAGTAGTGGACTTTGACGGTGTCTTCGGCTTTGGGATGACTTTCTCCGGTGCCCTTTTGAAGCATTTTAGAGGCGAGTCCTGAGGCAGTGGTTTCGGCATCCGCAGGAGCGGCTTTCACATCGGATGGGGTCTCTGGCATGGTCGGTTCTTCAGCGCGGGTGATGGTATGAGCCAATACGAAGCTTACCGCGAGAAGCGAGAGTAACTGACAAGATTTCTTGGTGAAATGCATGGCTGGAAAATGAAGCATGCCGCCCCTTTGTCAACCCGTCGCTGCTCAATGCTTGAGAAAAAAGTGATCAGCTTGTGGCGCACTTCTGGCGGACTTGGATCGCCGTAGGCTCATTGCAATAAGGGCAGGTAAAGCGATCGCGAAACAGCACGCCGATGGCGACCCGCAGGCGGTAGCTGCCTAACAGCCGCCGCGCTCTTCGGTGTCTGCTGCATCCCATATTCCGCATCACTGGCGTCATGCAAAGCGGGCACCTCACTTTGCCCGCAATGCTCCATTCCAGCACGCGGACGACCACTGCAAAAAAAACGGCAGCCAGCCCAGCGAACACCAATGGCCTATGATCCGTAAACAATCCATATGCAGCCAGCGGTAATGCCACCAACGATAAAAATACACGGATGAGAAAAAAACAGGAGATCAACCGGTAGCGTATAATGGTCGTATGGCTTTGTAATTTGTGCATGGGTTGAACGGATGAGCGAGGCCGCTAGGATTTCTTAACCTGGATCAAGTGTAAAAAAAGTTCATACAATGTAACTGAGAAATTCGATCAAAGCAACTCAAAAACAGATAACGCTGCGTTTTCACCGATCTTTAAAGACGGCAGCCCTCAGTCAAAACAACTCAGCTTGCTCATCTCCATTTTCTAACTTGCTAGGTTGTGCGCTGCCGGTGAGCACCGCATCCACACGCGTCAGTAAATCGAGACTCGGGTCCATCCTTCCATCTAACAAATCACGTAATTGGCGTTGCCAAAAATCCACATCCTCCCCGCTTTGTTGAGATAGTTGCACCGCCACTTGCATCAATTTGCCGCTGATCGCGAGTTGCTTTCTGCTGCGTTTCAACCAGTGATCAAAATAGGGACGTTTGGGCTTACCGATCCGCACGGGCCATGCCTGCTAGATTCTTAGAAAAAGGTCAAGAGTGTGATCATCGCTTGCCTCGCCCGCCTGCTTTTTTCTTCGCAGCTTTAGCCGTTGGGTATTTCATGCTCGGTTGATTTTCTGAGCCAGTAGCATCCGATTTTAGCTTGCGAATTTGGTCTCTCAAGTGACCTGCCCGCTCAAATTCCAGACGAGACGATGCTTCGCGCATCTCGCCTTCTAATTCTAGAATCAATTCCGCGGTATTGATTCCTGCGCCAGCCTCTTCGCGGACCATGCCGCTTTCTTTGCGATTGGTTTCTGAAGATTGCAAACTTGTCTGCAAACCACGCTTCACACTTTGTGGAACGATGCCATGCTTTTCATTGTGTGCATGCTGCCGCTCGCGGCGATCACGCGTCACATCTAACAACGCCTGAATCGAATCGGTGATGCGATCGCAAAACAACACACATTCTCCAGCAATATGGCGCGCCGCTCGCCCAGCAGTTTGGATCATGGATGTTTCATTTCTTAAAAATCCCTCCTTGTCGGCATCCAGGATGCACACGAGCGAAACTTCTGGCAGATCTAACCCTTCACGCAGGAGATTGATGCCTACCAAAATATCAAAAGAACCGGCGCGCAGCAGGCGTAAAATTTCAACTCGCTCGATCGTATCGATGTCCGAATGCAAATAGCGAACTTTCAGCCCGATGTCGTTCAAATAGTCTGTTAGATCTTCCGCTGTTTTTTTGGTAAGAGTCGTGACCAATACTCGTTCCTGCCGCTCGACACGCTGCCTGCATAGCTCGATGGTTTCATCAATTTGGCCTGCAAGTGGACGCAGAATCAAATGCGGATCTAACAAGCCTGTTGGCCGAATGATTTGTTCGATCACCAGCGGAGTGCCGGCTTTCTCTGGGTCAAAATCATCGACTGCTTGCTGATTGCCACTGACCTTGATCGGCGTCTTTTTTAAATCGAATAACAACACGCTCTTGCCATCCGGGCCGATAGATTTCACTGGAATAAAACCGCGGTTTTCAGGCCGAGAATTGACGATTTCAAATGGCCCAGGCGTCGCGGAAACATACACGCGCTGATGGGTCATTTGCATGAACTCCGCAAATTTTAGCGGCCGATTGTCCATCGCGCTTGGCAATCGGAAGCCATGATCCACCAGCACCGTTTTTCTGCTTTTATCTCCCTCATACATGCCGCTGATCTGCGGAATCGTCGCGTGACTTTCATCTATGATCAGCAAAAAATCTTTTGGGAAAAAGTCTAACAGCGTATGCGGGCGAGCGCCGGGCTCGCGGCCTGTTAGATGGCGTGAGTAATTTTCGATGCCTTGGCAAAATCCCATCTCTGCCATCATTTCCAAGTCATAATCCGTGCGCATCCGCAGGCGCTGCGCTTCGATCAATTTCCCAGTCTTCTCAAATGCGGCAACTTGCTGGTCCGCTTCCTCTCGAATCGCTCGCCGAGCTTTCGTCATTTTATCGCCCGGCGTCACGAATTGCTTGGCTGGAAAAAATGTGTGATTCTCTAACCGTTCAGCAACATGGCCGGTGAGCGTGTGCACTCGGGAAATACGCTCGATTTCATCATCAAAAAATTCAACCCGAATTGCAGTTTCCTCCAAATACGCCGGATGAATTTCCACCACATCTCCCCGCACGCGGAATTTTCCACGGCCAAAAGCAATGTCATTTCTCTCAAAAAGCATGGCGACCAAGGCGTTGAGAAACTCTTCACGATTCATCGTTTGGCCGCGCCAAATCGGCAACATCATGTGCTCGTAATCCTCCGGCGAGCCTAAGCCATAGATGCACGAAACCGAGGCAATCACAATCGTGTCTTTACGAGTCAATAGCGATCCCATCGTGCTTAGCCTGAGCCGCTCAATCTCATCATTGATTGAGGAATCTTTCTCAATGTAAGTGTCCGTCCTCGGAATATACGCCTCTGGCTGATAGTAATCGAAATAGGAAACGAAATACTCAACCGCATTCTGGGGGAAAAAACTTTTAAACTCAGAGTAAAGTTGCGCAGCGAGCGTCTTGTTGTGACTCATGATCAAAGTCGGCTTGCTGTGACGCTCGATCACGTTGGCCATCGTGAATGTTTTTCCCGATCCCGTGACACCTAACAGCGTTTGATGGCGGTTTCCCGCGGCTAAAGAACGCGCGAGCTTTTCGATCGCTTGCCCTTGATCACCTTGTGGCTGGAACTCACTGCTCAGTCGAAATGCCATCGCCCCCATTGGTAAATCAGTTTTCTTATTGTGCGAATCCTATTTTACGACAGCCCCGCCCGTTGAAGAAAAAATCTAGCAACCTTGCTTTTGAGTTGTCATTTAAGAAAATTAGGCAATAGTAAAGTTATCTTGACTAGTTTTAGACGAATGCGGCCTTCATCAGGCCATGCATCACCTGGCGGCGGGCAGGCGGGAGGCAATCACCCTATCCGCCAACCACAACGTTACCAACCTACTCCAGACTGATGATCCATCGTTCTTTGGAATCCACCTCGCCACTCGTGTTAGAGCATTCAAACCCCAACTCGGGCCCAAATAGAAAACGGGGCGCAAACAAGCGGCTCGCAGATTTCGGCCTCACCGCTCCATCTCAAGGAGTCAAAAATTACGTGCTCGATACCAACGTGCTTTTGCATGATCCGGCATCCTTAGATCGATTTAAGGAAAATCATCTTTGCGTGCTCGTCGATGTTCTATCCGAATTGGATCGCTTTAAATCAGAACAAACTGAGCGAGGTGCCAACGCCCGCCGCGTTCATCGTCGCCTAACAGAAATGTTCACGAAAGATGAAACCATCACCACCGGTGTCATCAACGATGCCGGCGGCACTGTGCGGATGGTGATTTATGATCCCGATAGCTGCCCGAAAAATTCGGAGCAACTAAAACGCTTCTACCGAATTTTCCCTGACCGGGAGCGCGTTGATCACCGGATTCTAGCCGCGTGCTTACTACTCATGCAGTATAACACGGCCCCTGTGGTGCTCGTGACCAAAGACATCAACATGCAACTGAAGGCGCGATCCGTCGGCATCCAATGCCAAGATTACCTCAATGATAAAGTCGATGCTCGCGAGGTTTCCAACTACGATGTTCGCCGTATTGAAGTGGATTTAAACGAACTCCAACGATTCGCCAGTTGCGGTGAGCTCACGCTGCATCCTTCGCGGATTGAGGGCGTCAGCACCAATGAATACGTTCTGTTAGGAGCGAGTGATAAACAGACCATCCCGGCTCGCCTCCACGCCGATCAACGCTTGGTCCGCTTGGACATCCCTGATGCACTCAAAATTCCCGATGGCCAATCCGTCAAACCACTCAATCTAGGCCAACGCTGCCTCATCGATGCGTTGCTCAATCCGGAAATTTCTCTAGTCACCTGTTATGGACACGCCGGCACCGGAAAAACGTTGCTCGCAGTGGCAGCCGGTCTTCACGAAATGTTCAACCGAAAATACAACGGCATCACCGTCAGCCGCCCGGTGGTCGCGATGGGTGAGCAACTTGGATTTTTACCCGGCTCTCTGGATGAAAAAATGAGGCCATGGCTCCAGCCAATCCACGATGCCTTGGATCTCCTCATGCGCCCGACTGTCCCGCTAGGCCCGCGTCGCAAACAACAAAAAGCGAATTCCGGCACTCCGGCAGTCATCAAAAAACCGTATGAACTGCTCATGGAGCAAGGCATTCTAGAAATCGAGGCACTCTGCTACATCCGCGGGCGCTCGATTCCTAACCGCTTTTTTATCCTCGATGAAGCGCAGCAACTCACGCCCCAAGAAGCAAAAACAATCGTAACCCGCATGTCGCGAGATTCCAAGCTCGTGCTCGTTGGCGATCCTGCGCAAATTGATAATCCCTACGTGGATAGCCGCAGCAATGGCCTCGTTTACACCCGCAACCGCCTCAAGGGCCAGCCATTCGTCGCCCACGTCGCCCTCAACCGCGGAGAACGCTCAGAACTCGCGGAAGCGGGTGCCCACTTAATGTGAGCGGTTTTTTTTGAACCTACAACATGCCTCTAAATGACTGGACGTTCGGGACTAGCAAGCTCGTGCCAATCATGTCTTCTCGTGCGCACCCTGTCGTCTAACAAATCAGATATAGGCCTGCATGAGGGGGCGGAGCTGGTCGAGTTAGGCGACTGGGTTCGCGAAATCCGCAAGCTCAGTCCCAGCGATGCTGACATGCGGGAAAATCACTCTAGGAATCCCAGCGGCGGGCTACTGCTATTGGCTGCATAGAAATTGCCGATATTCGGTAAAATAAGCGATAAACTCGACGGTGGCACACCCAGCCAAAGCGCCATTTCTGCGAAGTATTGATCGCAACTCGTCGTGGGAATCAGCCGACCACGGCCCGTGTCTAACGGATTGATCTCCGCACCGGATTCCGGATTCACCGCGAGGCTCGGGTAGCTGCCGTAAATTTTTTGTCCCACCACCTTGCCGCCTAACACAAAATGATTGCCACCCCATGCATGGTCTGAACCACGGTCATTGCTGGTGAGAGTTCTCCCGAAGTCCGAGCCAGAGAAAAGGGTAACTTGGTCTTCCATGCCCAGCGCCACGAGCTGCGCCCAGAACGCGGCAATGGCACCATCCACCTCGCCGAGCATGCCTTGTTGCAGGGTAAGTGTATCGCTATGGTGATCCCAACCGCCGCGGTTTACAAAAAAGGTCTGCCGCAGTGCTCCGAGCGCAGTCCGCCCCATGATCGCCTTGGCCACTTGCTTGAGCTGGCGGCCCAGAGAAGTGTTAGGAAATACAACATTTCCCGGTAGATTCGGTGCTGTGGCAGCCGAGTAAACTGCATAGGCTTCCTGGGCATCACGGCGTTTTTTCTGCCACGTCTCTTGTAGCAAATGGGAGTATTGCTGGGCGAGCATGCCATCCATGGCGGTGCTGGCAGCGTTGGTGAAGCCGTTGTTCGAGTTATAGTTTTCCGCGTAACCCGCGAGGGCCACTGCGCCGCCTTCTTGTTGGGAATTCCCGGCACTCACGGCATACTCGGCACCGGTTAGGCCGCTTTGAAATACGTTACTACCATCCATGGAAATATTCATCGATACCGCTTGGCCGGGATTGATGTCCTTGAGCAAATCCATCATCCGTCCTGCCCAGCCGATTCCGCTGCGGCTGTGCGGCACGCTGGTCTGCCATTGCTCGATCTGATCCGAGTGCGAGTAGAGGCCCAAGGGCAGAAACTTGGAGGCGGCAGCCACTTGGGCACGATTTTGCACGGGCTCGATCAGGGTGCCCACATTGGCAATGAAGGCCGCGTCTCCAGCTTGAAAACGTGCGGCGAGATTTGGCATGGACGGATGCACACCGAAGGTCCGCCCTGGCGTATTGATCGGGGAAATTTGCAACAAACTCGCTTGCGCGAGGGCGAGATTTCCTCGGCTGGTTTGATACTCGTTGTAGGAATTCGCATTCGTGCTCGATGCACCACTGTAGGGTGCAAGCATGTTATAACTATCATTTCCGCCACTGAGAAAAAGGCAGACGATCGCACGATACTCGCCGACGGCGGGCGGTGCCGCATTCGCGATGGAGCTGGCGAGTTGGAGATTGAGCAAGGTATTGAGCAGCGGAATGGAGCTCACCCCGGCACAACTGGCTTGGCCTAGGAATTTACGACGGTTCATGGGATAGAAATGATCGGGTTGGAAAAGCTGCTTGCTAAGTGAGAGGAGTTCGCTAAAATAGTCTGATGACCGTTCGAGAAATAAATGCATCGCTGGAGACTCTTGCTCCGACTGAGCTTTTCGAAGTGAAAAAGTCCGTGGACGAATTGTGTGCACTGCTGGACTAAAGGAATTCTGGACCGAGCCGCGAAGCGCGCATCGCAAAGACGAAGGGGGAAATATTCACTGAGTATGATTCCTTGCTTAGCGAACTCGCAAAGTAGCCAGTTACCATGTTTGATTTTTTGAAACTGAACGAAGTTGCTGCACGCGGAACTCCAGACATCGAGAAACAACTCTACAACGCCATGATCGCCATCGCGACCCATGAGCTGGACAAGCCCGGCCTCGCGGCGCTGCTTCGGGAAATTTTCCACTAGCGAGTTCATCGTTGCACGGCAAATTCGGGGCTATTCACGATCAGATAGATCGCCAACTTCAGCCGACTTCGCGGCCAGTCCCACTGGCTATTCGGGCCGATGCGGATGAGCGCCTCTCGAATGATTTGGAAACTGCGCGGTGTGAGAGTGCCGCCAGTGAGCACTAGATCCAACCGCCGGATGAGTGGGTCTGGATCCAGCGCGGGGGTGGATGGATACGGATCATTCACAGCGGATGCCGGCACGTTCAGCAGCATTTCCTGATCGAGATTGAGCGTGACGTTCTGTGAGGCCAAGCCCACGCCCCAGCGATGCAGCCCAGCGGTGATCTGATTCCAATAGTAATTTGCCGCCATCACCCCAGAAGAGGCATTGATAATCTGGAACTCGGGTGCCACCAACCCCGCAGCGGCGATCGGGCCGGGCGGCGAGTAGCTGGGCAGGTAGAAATTGAACACACTCGGTGCCTTGAGCGGCTCTTCCACATGATCGAGCGTGAAGGCATCAAGGTAATACCAACCATTCGGCGCGCTAGCATTAAAGGCACGGGCGAGGTTGACCGTTTTCAAAAATGGTTCACGCAGCTTCCCAAATGTCGGGTCTGCAATCATCACAGGATCGCGCGCCTCGGGATCTAACAAAATCGCTTTTACCGTGCGGCCCAGATCCCCGCGTGGTGCTGCATTAAAGGCTGCGGTCACCCGCGCGACATAGGCTGGCGAGGGATTTGAGGTAACTAGACGCTGGATTAGCTGTCGCCCGAGGAATGGGCCGACATTGGGGTGATTAAAAAGGTTGGAAATCGCCGCATTCACATCGGCCATGGTAGCAGTTCCAGTATTTCCGGGACTGGCCACCCGCTGTGGAGTGGTGGTGCCGAGCAGCAGAGTCTTCGGCGCGAGATCATGCTCTGCATCCCAACCTTTCATCGGCACGGTGAAGTCCCGTGGATACAGGCCGAAGTTCACGTTCGTTCCACCGAAGGCAAGGCCAGTGAAGACGCGGGCAAACTGGGTGATGGTGGAGTTATCGTAAGTGGGAATCGGCTGATTCAACGGGATAGTTTCACCACTTGGGCCGAGGTTTGTGCCATTTGATAAAACGCGTGTGCCATCCGGCTGCAGCATCCACAGGCCGATACTGAAAAGCTGCATCACCTCCCGCGCATAGTTTTCATCCGGGAAGGTGCGAGCTACCACGTCTGCCTTGCGATTTCCCAGATGGCTCAGATAAATGCCCATGCACGGATGAACGGAAACATCGCGCAGCAAGTTTTCAAAATTCCCAAACGAGTGGCCTAACAGCATGTCATAATACGCCGCCATTCCTTCCGGATCCACGGCGAGGTCTTCCATCCGGTCTGAAATTACAAAAATTTGACTCAGCGCGAAAGCCACCCGCTGCCGCAGCGGATCGGGAAGCTGGCTGGTTGCAGCATCGGGCCGCAATTTCGGCAGGCCCATCGCGCGGCCCCACCAAGCATTTTGTTTGCGGTCGTTGTAAATTTGAGCGCTGCTCGGCTGGGCGTTTTGCCACTGCACCATGGGACGCAAGGTCCCCACAGGACGGGTGAGCTGATCATCAATCCATGCTTCGTAACCCATCGCCATCAACTCTTCAATATTCTCAGGAATCTGATCTATATCCGCTGCGGAATCTTGATCCGGCCCAAAAGCCGCCTGAAGTAAAAACCGCGCCGCCGCCTTGGCCGAGGGACCGCTGGTGGGTGTCTCATTGAGGATCATCGCACTGGCCGTGGTCACCGAGCCTAGCGTGTAACCCGCGCCCGCCAGCGCTGTTAGAGTAACAGCTTCCGCAGCCTCGCCATGGTCTGAATCTGCAATAGGAACGACATCAATGGTCACCTCACGCTGGCCGAGTGCGAAGCTAGCGGTATTTCCTGCCAAGGAAGCTTGGTAATCCATATTTCTAACCGCTGACCCAGTGAGTGAGAAATTCACGGTCAGCGCCTTGATGCCGCCACTGCGCCGCAGCACCAGCACAGCGGGGTCTGGCCAGCGCTCGCTACAGCTATCGTCATAGACCGATGCGGTGATGGAGCTAACAGCTGATAGAGCGGTGGCTACATTTTGAGAATCCGTCTGTGAGTAACGTTCCGTTCGCACTTTTTTCGGGTCCAAGCCCAACGTGTTCTCCTCCCAATCATTAAGGCCATCTCCATCGGAGTCCACGTCGCTGATCTGGATGCGAAAGAACTCACTACCATTTGCTTCCGGCAGCGTGAGTTCCATGATTGCGCTTGCCCCAGCCATCGCATCGCCCAAAGGCGTGAAGGTGGACAAATCATCACTGGCAAGCAGCCGGTAGTTTTTACCTAACTTTCCCTGCCATGAGATCACCGGCAAGCCCGCCTCGAAGCGGAAGTCTGTATTGGGAAATGATAGGCCATTGAGCGGATTTGTGCCCGCCGTGCTTTCCGCAGCATTCGTCCAACCATCGCCATCCGCATCGCCGTTCTGCGGGAGCGATAGGGCTTGGTAAAACTGCTCCCATACATCGCTTTGTTGGTTATTGCTAGAATCGAGGGCGACTCCCGGAGCCGTCACTCCCAACAGAATGAGCCATGCGTAAAGATAGCGTTTCATCAATCAGATTTCATTTTTCCCAGAGCTACCTGAACTCTTTCACGCAAAAATCGAAATGGCCAGCTTTAGATTGTGATGTGCTCGCCCTGATCGAGAGTTCTCATCATCGATGGAGCGGTGGTGGGTGGCCAGAGCAGGCATGGAATTTCTCTCGTGCAGAATTCTTGCAATCTTGGTGACGCCGCATGCTCCGACGCGGTCGAAAAGTTGGACGATTTTATTACCCCAATCTTCGGCGAATGGTCTCTGGAAACGCTTCGCAAACCGGCGTTCTGCTGTCGATCAACTCCGCCCCCTCATGCGAGCCTATTTATAATGTGTTAGACGGCAGGGTTCACTTGGTTTCTTTCACCCATTTGGTTTTGCACTTGGCATGGCACCTGATTTTTCAATTCATCAGCCATGCTGAAGTCTGTCCAATTCCAAGGCTATCGCTCGCTGCGTGATTTCCGCATGAATCTCGGCAGAGTCACCTTGGTCACCGGGGAAAATGGTGTTGGAAAGTCCAACGTCTATCGTGCTCTGGAAATGGTGCAACGCATGGTCCAAGGTCGCTTCGCCGCTGCGGTGGCACGCGAGGGAGGCCTGCCCAGTATGCTCTGGGCCGGCGAACTGAAGAAGAATGAAAAACACCGCGCGGTTTGGACCGTGGCTCATGAAGATTTTCATCTATCGCTGGAGTGCGGAATGACTCCTGCCGCCCCCGCCGATCCATCTCTCTTCAAAACAGACCCTGACATCAAATCCGAAGTGCTCCGCCATGGTGGAGAAAATGGCAAAGCCATGGCGACGCGCAAAGGACCAGCCATCGAGCTAAGGCAATCCGATGGCAGGATGTCGCCATTGCCCTTGCCAGTCCACGCGACCGAATCCCTTCTGAGCGAGGTCCGAGACTCGGCGGCCTACCCGTCAATTTCAGCCGCGAGAGAAACCATTCTTGCTTGGCGTTTCTTCGATCATTTTCCCACCCATCCGGGTGCCGCGATCAGGCAACCTTCAGTGGGATTCTGGTCACCCGAGCTGGACTCCGACGGCGGCAACCTTGCTGCCAATCTTCAGACTTTGATCGAAAGCCGGAGATCGGATGCTCTGGACGAGATTTTCGAGCGCGCGTTTCCTGATTGTCGCTGGGCGGCGGCAGATGAAATGGGGCTGTTCCAGTTGAAGCTGCTACGCCCAGGCCTGAAGCGCTGGCTGGATGCCTCCGAGCTCTCCGAGGGAACTCTGCGTTTCTTCTGTCTCGCCGCAGCACTCCTGTCACTGAAACCCGCCCTACTGATGGTGTTCAATGAGCCTGAATCCAGTCTTCACCATGATCTGTTAGATCCGCTCGCGCAACTGATTGCTCGTGCCTCGGAGAACTCTCAGATCTTGATCGTCACCCACTCAACGGAGCTTTCAGAATTGATATCCCAAAAATGCGAAGTAAAGCGCATCGCCCTAATCAACCACGAAGGGAAAACAATCCGCCGCAAGGATCTCTCCGAGAACGGCAAGAAGGTCTGGAACTTCGAAGATTAAACAGGTCCGCATGCTACCCACACGGGAGATTTAGCGAAAACAAAAAAACGGCGCGCGTCCGAGAAGAGGCAATGCCAAAGCAGCGCTGGCAGCCTGTGGAGCTTGCGTGCACTGTGGCTGGAAGTGTGCAACTGAGTGATTCGTCATGAGATTTTCACCAGCACACGATCCAATTCACCCACACAGCTGGGTGCGGCGTGGAACTTGCTGTGACTCGCGAGATTCAATGTTTGGGATCACTTTCCTCACAGGGAAAGCCATGCTTCACCATCCATCGCCTAAACTGTGACGAGTCGCGACTTCTAACAGATTCTCGCGCATCGGCCATTCGTCGGGGCGCTCGCTTGATGCGTGGCGCTTGCTTGCGCCTTTGAGCGTCATGCAGCCGGTGTTGTCGCCGAGATTGCGAATCGCGACTACTTCCTCGGCGGTGAATCGCACGTTAGGCAGATTGCCAAATTCGCGAATTTTGTCCGCGATCGGGCGCGCTTGTTGTCCGGCTTCTTGGATAAAAGTCGGCACGACGCACTCCACTGCCGGATGGCTTAAATTCCAAATGCAGGCAAATTGCAGCATCGTCAGCCCGTAATCATTGGCGAGTGGGCGCATCTGATTGGCCTTGGCCATGCCATGCTGGACCCAGCCTTCTGGGCGGTAGCTGCGGTGGTCTCCGGGCTTGAACGTGTGCTCAGGACCGCCGATGTCATCGTGAAAAATCCCGCCATGATCGACCACGCGCGTCATCACTTTCACGCCGTGTTTCTCGCAGGCTGGCAAACACAAGCCGACGGGCCACGGCTCTAACGGATTGAGAATAAGCATCGCCCAATCTAACATCTCCGGAAAATTTTCTAACATGTAAATGAGGTCCAGCGTGAAGCCATTGGCGGGGCCGGGTGCGATTCCTAACTGCCGCGTGAGTCCTTCTGCTTTAATTTGTGAAAAAGCCGACCACAGCGGCTCGCTGGTGTATCCAATCTCGTCGGGATTGTGCAGCATCAACAGATCAAACTCACTCGCGCCGCAGCGTTCGAGCGAGCGACTTGTCGCCATCCGGATAAAATCCAGATAGCCATCCTCTTTGCGCAGCTCGGGGTCCGTGAAGCGCGGATATCCGCGGCTGCCTTGGCGCTGGCCATGATAGAAGTCATGGCCTACCATGCCCACCAAGGCATAACTTGAGCGCTCGATGCCGCCAAGTGCTTTGCCTAACAATTCATCCGCCTTGCCATTGCCATAAACGTCTGAGGTGACGAAGGTGCGCACGCCGGATTGATAGGCCGTCTCGATGCAGCCGATGAATTGCTCTTCGCTTAATGTTTCGCCAAAGTGCATGAAGCGTCCGCCGCTCCAAGTGCCGTATGCTGTTTGAGTAAGTTCCATTTTGTTAGAAAATGTTAGATTCTAGCAGATTATTTTTTCTTCGCTTGTTGCATGGCTTGTGAAAACCAATCGTGATTGGCCGCTGGAGCATTGCCGCGGGGCGTTTGTGGTTTGCGATCTCGCTCACTCCCCGATGTTGCTCCACTTGCTGGGCCACGACGATTCTCGAAATCGACGCGACTCTTCATCGATAGCGCAATCCGGCGGCGCTTCAAGTCCACTTCCACCACGGTGACCATGACTTTCTGGCCGACTTTGACGACTTCGGACGCGTCTTTGACAAAATGATCTGCGAGTTGCGAAACGTGCACCAGCCCGTCTTGATGCACGCCCACGTCGATGAAGGCGCCAAAGGCAGTGGCATTCGTCACCACACCGGGCAGCTTCATTCCCACTTGCAAATCTTCTAACTTTTCAACTCCTTGCTGGAAAGAAAAGTGCTCGAACTCGCGCCGCGGATCGCGTCCCGGCTTCGCCAGCTCGGCCAAAATATCGCGCAAAGTCGGCAACCCGATTTCGTCTGATTTCGTATAATTTTCCAGATGGATGCGGTTACGTTGCGCTTCATGGGCGATCAGGTCCTTCACACGGCAGTTCAAATCCGCAGCCATTTGTTGGACGAGGGCGTAGCGTTCTGGATGCACGCCAGAGGCATCGAGCGGGTTTTCCGCGCCGCGGATGCGGAGAAATCCGGCTGCTTGCTCGAACGCTTTCGGCCCGAGCCGTGGCACTTGCTTGAGAGCTTCACGCGAGCGAAATGGCCCGTGTTCATTGCGCCAAGCGATGATGTTTTCTGCCAACTGAGCATTGAGTCCCGAGACGTAGGCCAGCAGTTGCTTGGATGCTGTGTTGACCTCAACGCCCACCGCATTTACACAGGAAATCACGGTGTCGTCCAAATTCGTCTTGAGCGCACGCTGGTCCACATCGTGTTGATATTGGCCCACTCCGATCACTTTGGGGTCCAACTTTACCAACTCAGCGAGTGGGTCCATCAGACGGCGGCCAATGCTCACTGCGCCGCGAACGGTCACGTCTTCATTAGGAAATTCCTCCCGTGCCACGTCGGAGGCCGAGTAGATCGAGGCTCCACTTTCATTGACGATCACAATCGGCAACGCATTGCCTTTGACAAATTTTCTCACAAAAGACTCCGTTTCACGCGAGGCCGTGCCATTGCCAATCGCGATGGCTTCGATCTCGTAACGTGCGATTAGGCGCAGCAACGTGCGGCCCGCTTCTTCGATCTGCGAGGGTGAACCAACGGTGGCGTGTAAGACTGTCTGCTCTAACAATTTTCCCGAGCGATCGAGCACCACTGTTTTGCAGCCGGTGCGAAAACCAGGATCCAACGCGAGCAGCATTTTCTCACCGAGGGCAGAGGCCAGCAAAAGCTCCCGGCAATTTTGGCCAAAAACAGCAATCGCAGTGAGGTCCGCACGTTTTTTTGCGAACAGCCGCGTCTCCGTTTCCATCGATGGCATCAGCAAGCGCTTGCAGCCATCATCGATTGCCAGTGCAACGTGCCGGCTCGCAGGACCGTCCGGCCCGAGCCACGCATTTCGCCCCAGCATCGTCACGCGCTCGAGCGGCACCTCGATGCGCATCAGCAGAAATCCTTCCTTCTCGCCGCGCCGGATGGCAAGCATGCGGTGCGATGGGATGGAGGACAGCGGCTCGCTCCATTGAAAATAATCACGATATTTTTGAGCGTCTTCCAGCTCTTCTTTGCCGAATAAAATCTTTGAAGAAACGATGGCGTTTTCCTGATAGAGCGTGCGCACCAGCCCGCGCAGAGCCGCATCGTCGGCGACTCGCTCGGCGATGATGTCGCGCGCGCCAGCCAGCGCATCGTCCGCGCTCGCCACTTGTTTCGCGGCATCGATCAAGAGAGCGGCTTGTTCTGCTGGATCGCCTTTTGGATTTGCGAGAAGCCAGTCTGCCAGCGGCTCGAGCCCGCGCTCGATCGCGATGGTCGCGCGAGTTTGGCGCTTTGGCCGGTAGGGGGCAAAAATATCTTCCACCTCCGTGACGGTGAGCGCCGCGTGCAATTTTTTCTGCAACTCCGGCGTGAGCAACTGGCGCTCCTCCAACGAGCGAATCACCGCGCTGCGGCGGGCATCGAGCTCCGCCAACTGCTGCATGCGATCGCGGATGGTGGCAATTTGCACCTCATCGAGAGAGCCAGTTTGTTCTTTGCGATATCGGGCGATGAAGGGCACCGTCGCGCCCTCGGCGATGAGCTTGGCCGTGGTGGTGACAGAGGCCAGCGAGCAGCCTGTTTGCTGAGCAATGATTTGCAGATGGTTCATGCGATGAGAGCCTCCAATAAGCTAAGCGTGTGGCGGACAAGTCAATCGATGATTGGTTTTTTAGAAAAAAGCGGCCGCTCCCCTGTAAGCCGGATTTTGTCCCTCCAGCCGATGCTGGATTGGACGGCCATTTCTCTCACCCCGCCGGAGCGGAGCGCCTCACTTGCGTGAGATGCGACTATTACCCGGGGATTTGGCGAGCGGGCAACTCTTCCCCTGTTCTGTCTTGCACCACGCGGGGTTTGCCATGCCGTCCGGTTACCCGGATTCGCGGTGGGCTTTTACTCCACCATTTCACCCTTACCGATGGCTCTTGCGAATCACCAGCGGTATCTTTCTGTTGCACTTTCCGTCCAGGTTCCTCGCGGTTCCTGTCCCTCACTTTCGTGAGGCGCGTTGCCTTATGGTGTCCGGACTTTCCTCAACCCCTGCGGATGCAGAAGCAGCGACCGTCCGGGGAGCGGCTCGGCCAGCATGCACGACTTAATTCGTTTTACCAATCAAAAACACATCCGCAAAAAACCACCCAATCATCGTCATGCCGATGATCACTTTGAAGCCCATGCCCGCCAAGATGCCTACGACTGATCCGACTCCGGAAACAACCGCCGGCCGCAATTCTTGTTTGGAAAAAAGTTTCTCAAAGGCAAAAGCACCAATCAGCGGGCCTAACAGCAATCCGAACGGCAGAAAAAAAAGCCCCGCGAT
>RDZR01000022.1 GCA_004294095.1 Verrucomicrobiota bacterium | reverse complement strand
GCTGCTACTTGCCAGGGTGTCGCTCGGACTCACCGGCAACGCCGTCACTCAAGGGCTGAGCTTTGCCCCGCATGCCACCCGAAAGAGCTGGATTGAACTCCGAAATTACCTGTTCAATCACTGTGCCATGGCGGTCAGTCCTTAGCGGCGTTTTGCGAGGTGCCATGTTTGATGGCTTTGCAACGTCGCGACCCGTATAGCGGCCAAGTCCGAGCCTCATCGGCGCAAGGCCGGGGGTATGAGCATTCAAATTAAGTGGTTTGCCGTTGCGGAAGTGGCCGGGCGTTGGAACCGCTCGCACTGAGACAACGGACTCACCGTTATCGCAAATCTTTATCAAAAAACAAAACTGCCTCTTACGCAAAGCGATCCAGAAACGCGGCACGATTGAAGCCTTGCGGATCGCGGGCTCCGCTGCCATCGGGTAAGGGCAGGTCAGCGGGATTCTGCTGCGGGGATCAAGAGGCCGAAGTATCGAGGCGCGTTGGCGCTGCGTCATAGTGATGAGCTGAAGTGCCGATCACGGACGCGATGAAGGATGCGCGCGTTAACGGGCCAAGCAGATGATTGCGGCGGATACACGCAAGGCGGACCCGGTTCGGGTACGGCGGAACGCTTGCGGTTCCGCCGAATGCGATGGCACACAGCAACTTGAGATTGAACAGCGTACGGCGGTAGAACAAGGTAGAACCGCAGGCGTTCTGCCCTACGAGCTGCGAAGATTTGTCACCGCCCACCAGCAACAGGCGGTCTTAACGTTTCGTGTAACACACGCGATAGCCGGGGTCGAAATCAAGCTTAAATTCCGACACAGCCTCGGTTCAGTTTCGATGCACACCCGGATTGCCATGAACCAGACGATCCACGCGCACTGATGTCAGCCCTCTGCCAATGCGATCACCCCACGCGTTGATCCACTCGCGGAACACGTCGGTTTCTTCGATCGACGCGACCGGGTTTTAGTCTATGAGCGACGATTGTGCGTCGGAATCGTGCCGGCGTTGCAGGGCGAAATGCGTTCGGCTCCACCGAAGTTACTCACGCGCATCCATATGTTGGCAGCCTGTTGTCGCGCAATCCGTCCTAATGTTTTCTCATATTGTGGGTGTTGCATTGTAATTTGGACTCTAGCTTTGCTTGCGGTAGCCGCTACTATTGATGGCAACACACCGGAATGATGGAACTTCTCAGATGCTTTCAAGCTTACGAATATCCCACTTCAAAGCGTGGACTGACACTAAGGTGATTCGCCTCGCTCCCTTAACGGTAATCTTTGGGTCTAATAGCGCTGGAAAAAGCAGTCTCGGGCACCTGCTGCTTGCTTTAAAGCAAACCGCAATCTCTTCTGATCGACGCCGTGCGCTGCACCTTGGCGACGCCAATGCGCTAATTGATCTGGGAACATTTTCAGATTGTCTTCATCACCACGACACCAGCAAACCATTGGCGTTTGAAATTCGGTGGCAGCTCCCGAAAACGCTTGATGTTCGTGATCCACAAGACAGGAAAAAGGCTTGGTCCGGAAACGATCTGAGTCTTAGTGCTGAGCTACGTGCGAATGAAAAAACTGGTCAACCGGAAACCGAGTCACTTAAGTACGTTTTGCGATCCGCTTCTGGCGATATGCTCGATGCGTCACTCGTGCGCGATGAAAAAAATGCGTACATACTGAAATCGGACAAGTATCAGTTTGTTCGCAATGTCGGGCGCAAATGGCCACTTGAGGAGCCTGATAAGTTCTATCGTGTGTCAGACGCAACTCGCGCTAGATTCCAAAACGCCGACTTTTTGTCAGATCTCGCACTTGAAACGGAGTCGATGCTTGATCGGCTCTATTTCCTAGGGCCATTGCGCGAACCGCCACAAAGAACATATCAATGGTCCGGGGATACACCAGATGACGTGGGGCCAAAAGGTCAGTACTCGATTGCTGCGCTTCTCGCGGCTAAAGCGCAAGGACGCAAACTCAACAGGGGGCCAAAAAAGCGTCAAGTCGATTTTGACGCTTTTATTGCAGAGTGGCTAAAGGATTTGGGGATTATAGAAAGCTTCAGCGTGCGAGCCGTAGCGGAAGGGCGGAAAGAATTTGAAGTGCTCGTTCGTACCAAGAACGATTCCGCCGAAGTGAAAATTACTGACGTAGGTTTTGGTGTGTCACAGGTGCTTCCTGCGTTAGTCGAAGCCTTCTACTGCCCCCGAAACTCAACAGTTTGGATGGAGCAACCAGAAATACACCTACACCCTCAAGTACAAGCTGAACTTGCTGATGCTTTCATTTCTGCGATTCGCGCACGCGAAAATGGCGAACATCGGAACGTGCAGTTGATCGTAGAGAGCCATTCGGAACACTTTCTGAATCGTCTGCAACGTCGGATCGCTGAGGGCAACATAAAACCCAACGAAGTAGCAATTTATTTTTGCAGCAATGAGGCTGGCGCTGCGGAGCTCCAAGAACTTCGTGTGAATCTTTTTGGAGATATTGAAAATTGGCCAAACAATTTTTTTGGTAATGAAATGGCCGATTTAACGGCACGTACCGTCGCGGCGGCTAAGCGACGGAGCGAGCAGGAATGACTGTTACGAGTATCGTTGACACGAATGTCATCCTTGTAGCGAACGGTCAACATGAAAGCGTTAGCGCCGACTGTGTGGCGCATTGCGCTACACGGCTTGAGTCGATCATGTCGAACGGACGGATAGCGCTCGACGCGGGATTCGAGGTATTGTCTGAGTACCAAAACAAAACCCAACCCGTACAAGCCAAAAGGCCTGGAGATGTTTTTGTTAAATGGGCGCTGCAAAATCGATCTAACGCTTCCCGTTGTGACCAGATCTCGCTTGATGCCCATTCGCAACGAAAATATCAGGCCTTTCCTGACGATAGTCGGCTCGCAGCATTCGACGAAAGTGACCGTAAATTTGTGGCGATTGCAGCCGCGCACCAGTCAAGACCAAGAATTTTGCAGGCGACGGACTCAAAATGGCTAGCGTGGTGCGGTGCCTTGAAAGAGCACGGCCTTACGGTTGAATTCTTGTGTGATCAAGACATTAAGCGGTTTCACAAGCAGAAGAATCCGTAATTATGGTCGCACCGTATGGTGCACGTGAACTTCGTTGGTCGCGCTTTGAATGTTCAAAATCCGTTGTAGGCGGGCTGAGGCGAGGGTTGCAGGCTTGGCCAGCATAAATTTGGCGGCTTGACCATGGAAGCCGCTTAAGCATTCAGCTTATGTCACTGATGCCATATGAAACAATAGTTTCGAGTATTTTTTGTTGCTTTGTGAAAAATAGTTTAAGAGCTATTTACGTCATATTTTATAAGGCATTGATTTGAATAGCTGCTAGGTTTCGACGTTGAAATCTCAAAGCATGCTGTTTCGTCAACGCCGGGCATTGTGTTGGGATGCGCTGTTTCGTCAGCAAGGCGTTCCTAACGCAAACCGTTGCCTTCCCCTACCTTAGACGCGCTTAGGATCGACCCGGCAGCGCTCAGGCGGGAATGACGAAGGCTAAAGGTTCGATCCCAGCGCGGATAGACACATCGCAGCCGCACTTAGAGCATCACCACTAGCCATTTCAATTGCATTGAACCGCTCCGATGTAGAAAATCAAACAATCGTTTGAATCAATCGCTTGAAGCGTTCGCTGCC
>RDZR01000021.1 GCA_004294095.1 Verrucomicrobiota bacterium | reverse complement strand
TGCTGGTGGTAAGTGCCGTGCTTAATGGAGCACCATATTGGGTAGCAAACTCGAAGATGCGATCGTAATTTCCGAGGATCATGTAGCGTGGCAACGTCAAATCTGGCATGCCCCGTTTCACTTTTCCGGGAAGCACGGTGAACATATGACGGTAGCCAAATTCTTCGCCGATGGACAGCATTTCCTCGGTGTAAAATCCGCCTGGATATGCGTAGGTCTCGATTTTTCCAGAAAATTTGGATTCGAGAAAAAATTTCGATTCGCCCATCTCTTTTCGTAGATAAGCCTCATAGACTTCGGGGCCTTTTTTGCGCTGATTTTTCACCGCGATCGGGTAGGGATGAGAGACGGAATGGCTGCCGAGACTGGCGCCGTTCGCCATCATTTCTTCGATCATCTCGGTGGTGAGAGCTTTGCCGCCGCCATCCACATAATTTTTGTATAAGTAGAGTGTGAATGGATAACCGAATTCTTTGAGGATCGGATATGCATCCGTGTAAACCGATTTCCAGCCATCATCTAACGTAATTAAAGCAGACTTTTCGGGAATCGATTTTTCCCCTGCTTTCCATGCTTTGAAGTCTGCTAAGCTGACGACGGTGATGCCCAGTTGCTTGAGCGTTTCCATCTGTTTACGAAATTTATCGGTGCGCATCCGCATGGCCGTTTCCGGCTGCGTTTTGGAAAAATCATGATAGCCGAGGATCGAGACGCGCACGCCATCGTCCTCAATGACCGGCTGCTGCGGCGGCATAGGCGCTTGAGCTGCTGGCGCGGCTGGCGTGGCTGGCGTGGCTGGCGTGGCTGGCGTGGCTGGCGTGGCTGGCGTGGCTGGCGTGGCTGGCGTGGCTGGAATTTGGGCGTAAAGCATGCCGAGCCCCGCCAGGCTCATGAAACTAAATGCCACAATAAGAATACGAATCATCGAGAAGAAGTTTTATGCAATAATTCATCGCTTGGCAAAGCCTAGATATTATTCGGTGGGCTGTGCGGGAGTGAAGTCATAACTTGCCGACCATGTGGCCGTTTCGCCAGCGGCAAGAGTGCGTTGGAAAAAATACTCGGGACAAAAACCATCCGGCACCGCGTAGGCTGCGAAGCGGATAGGTGAAAAATCTGCCTGATAGAAAACGACTGCACGATTATTCAAATAAAGAGTGAAGTGGTTTTCTGTTAGATCGGTGGCGGCGGAGTCGATCGCCAAGTAATGCGGCGCCTGTTCGCTCGGTGGGGCCCCGAGGCGGAGCTTGCGGCCGTGAGTTTCAAATGAAGATGAATGCTGTGGAATCGGAAATCCAACTTCAACCCAATCTCCTGCCTGAATCGGTGCGTGCTCGCTGCGGAACCAATGATGATTGTAGTGATTAAATTGGATCGACTGGTTCGAGCGGTTGGTGAGCTGATAGGAAATTTTCAAGCCTTCGCCCTCGATCAACTGGTAAGCTTTTTCATAGCGATAAGCCCATGCGGTTTTCCCGGAAGTTTCTTGAACGACTTTCAGGCGGTTGTCAGACTTTTCCACCTGAGTTTCAAAAGCATGATGGATGGGATATCTGCCGAAAAATTGATAGGCATTAGGCTCGGTGCGTTCTAACAGGCCGACTCCAATTTTGATGAAATACTCACCTGGTTGTGCTTGTTCGTAGCCAAGCACGCCGATGCCATCGATGCCGAATTCATCGGGCATGCCCCATTTTCCTAACACATTTTTTCCGTCCACACGTGCGCTGCGCAAGACGGCTGTTTGATCAAAGCGTGGGCCGAATTCTTTGAGAAAATCAGACGGCATGGTCTGAATTTCGATGGCAAGTTTCCCGTTGCGTAGTGTGTAAACTTGATCTGCTTTTGCAACGTGCTGACCGACGATAGGGGAGTAGTCTCGCGACGAATCGTGGTGAAAGCCGAGTGCGAGCCACAGCGGTAGCAGCAAGCCACCGCAGATGGCCAACCACAGGCGGCGGCTTTTGATGCTTGGGCGAGTCATGTTAGGCAATCGGAGGAACTAACTTGGCTAACAGATCATCGCTATCCACTTGTTGGCCTTTTTTCACCAGAATTTCAGATACCACTCCATCGCTGCTGGCGCATACCGTGGTTAGCATTTTCATCGCTTCTAACACAATCAACTTATCGCCAGCGAGCACTTCTTGGCCGACATCGCATGCGACATCTGTGACCATGCCCGGCATCGGTGCGCAGGCGTGCATTGGGTTGTTGAGATCGCCTTTGACTTGGCTGGCTTTTGCAACTGATTTGAGTGATGCATCATCGACCACGGATTCACGCGGCATGCCGTTGAGTTCGTAGAACAAAGCGCGCTGGCCATGGGCATCTGCTTCACCAATGGAGATGAGTTTGATGATCAGCGTTTTGCCGGTATCGATTTCGATTTCAATTTCCTCACCGATTTGCAGGCCATAGAAAAACGCGGGAGTGGGCAATCCACTAAGGTCATCGTATTTCGCACGGAATGCGCAAAAATCAGCAAACACCTGAGGATACATCAAGTGTGAGTAAAGATCATCTTGCGATGCTTCGCGGCCCAGTTTGATTGAAAGCTCGGCTTGCGCAGCGCTGAGATCGAGCGGTTCAGCCAGTTCGCCCGGGCGCTTGGTGGTTGGCTTGCGCTGGCCGAGCACGACTTTTTGCACCTCAGCCGGCCAGCCGCCATCGGGTTGGCCAAGGCCGCCAGCGAGCATATCGATCACGCTTTCTGGAAAGTCGATTGAGCCGGGTTTGATCTGCGGCACATCGCTCGCCTTGATGCCGCGAGTGACGAGGAACATGCACATATCGCCGACGACTTTGGATGAAGGAGTGACCTTGACGATATCGCCAAAAAGTTGATTGACCTCGGCATAGGTGCGGGAAATTTCGCGCCAGCGATGGCCGAGACCCATGGAGTTGGCTTGCTCGCGCAAGTTCGTGTATTGGCCGCCGGGCATTTCGTGTTCATAAACCTCTGCGGAGCCAGCACGCGGCGCAGAGTCGAAGGGTTTGTAAAATGCCAGCACTTCTTCCCAGTAATCCGAAAATTCATTGAGCGTATCAAAATCAAGTTGCGGATCGCGTTCCGTATTGGCGAGGGCGGCGCAAACCGAGTTGAGATTCGGCTGCGAAGTTGAGCCGGACATCGAGGCAATCGCCAAGTCCACGATATCAGCGCCAGCTTTGGATGCGGCCATCACGGATGCGGCATTCAGGCCGGATGTGTCGTGCGTGTGAAAGTGGATGGGAATGCCAATTTCTTCTTTGAGTGCGCTGATCAATTTCCATGCGGCATGTGGTTTGCATAGACCGGCCATGTCCTTGATCGCTAACAGATGGGCTCCCATGCGCTCGACTTCTTTGGCTTTTTTCACATAATAACTCAGCGAGTATTTATCGCGTTTTTCATCAGTGATATCGCCCGTATAACAGATCGCCGCCTCGCAGAGTGGCTTGCCATGTTCGCGCACGGCCTCCATCGCCACCTGCATGTTAGGTAAGTAATTGAGCGAATCAAAAATGCGGAAAATATCCATCCCGGAATCCGCGGCGTGTTTGACAAATCCGGCGACGACGTTGTCTGGGTAATTGGAATATCCCACCGCGTTCGAGCCACGGAAGAGCATTTGAAAACATATATTCGGAATTTTCTCGCGCAGCCTGCGCAAGCGATCCCACGGGCATTCGTTGAGGAACCGCATCGCGGTATCGAACGTGGCACCACCCCACATTTCTAACGAAAAAAGATTGGGCGTGCGATGGGCAATTGCTTCAGCAACGCGTAGCATATCGAACGTGCGCATGCGGGTGGCGATGAGCGATTGGTGCGCATCGCGCAAGGTGGTATCCGTGATGAGCAGTCGCTTTTGCTCAAGAATCCATTTCGCAAATTGCTCGGGCCCGATTTCTAACAATAGATCGCGGCTACCT
>RDZR01000079.1 GCA_004294095.1 Verrucomicrobiota bacterium | reverse complement strand
CGCAGGGTTAGCAGAAATCACGGTTACCGGAGCTTCCATGACTTTGAATTTACTTCACTTACCGCGCTCTGGCGATACTTTCATTTTCCTCTTTAGGATGAAATCGCCGACGAAATCCGAATCGTCCGTATCACCCGCATCCGCCACCGGAAAGACTCGTACCGCTGAACCGACCATCAGCATTCATCCGCGCCTCCGAGCTTCTCACCAAATCACAGCCATGAACCTAAAAAGGAACGAAGAAAATTCAAAACGCAAAGAATTCCTCTGCACACTTACCCTTGATCGCCTCCGAGAGGCCGACTCTGAACTATGGGGCATGGAACACCTCGCTACTGATGCAGCTTATGCCGCCCAGTGGATGAATAAACTCGGCTACCCTGAACTAGCGCGAAAAACCGGCAAACTAGCCCTTGAACTTTTCCCTGAACAGTTAATGGCCAAAGAGCTGCTCAAAACGCTACCGACTGAACAATCTCCGAAGGACAAATAACGAGGCTCTGAGCTCACCATCTTAAAGCATAAGTTACCGTGTTATTTCTCAGCCATGCCCTTCCCGAAGACAACGAATTCACCCGGTGGCTGGCACTGCGGTTGGCGCGGGAGGGGTATCCGGTTTGGTGTGATCTGACCAAACTGCTCGGCGGCGAGGATTTCTGGAGCGACATCGAGGAGGCGATTCGCAATCGGACCACGAAGTTCCTGTTTGTTCTCTCCAGAACCTCCAACGAGAAGCCGGGAGTGCTCCAGGAGTTGGCTCTGGCAAAGCGGGTCGGCAAGGGGCGCGAGGACTTCGTGATCCCGCTGAAAATCGATAATCTCGCGTCGGACGAAACGACGATTGAATTGACCCGTCTGAACTCCATCGACTTCCGGGGCGGATGGGTGGCCGGTCTCGCGAAGCTGTTGGAGAAGCTGGAGAAGGACGGGGTGCCCAAGGACCCGCGCTTCAATGCGGCTGCGGTGGCGACTTGGTGGCAGGACAACCTCTATTCCGGGCAGGCGGTCATCGCCCGTAGCGAGCCGCAGGCCTGCAATTTGTTTCCGATCCGTTCGTTGCCGCAGAGGATTTTCCTTCACTCGCTGCTCGGCGAAAAGAAGAAGCCCGACCCGCTACCGCTGGGCTATCCATCCCACCGCTTCGGAGCAGGCGTTTTTTCATTCCAAACTCCGAGGGAACTAATTCAAGCGCTGGAACCCATGGGAATCACCGTCGAGGAGTCGTGACCCTTGGACGCCTTTGTTTGCAATAGGATAAACACTGCCACAAAATAAATATTGCAAATTGGAAGACTGTGCTCCAATTTGCATCCATGACTTGGAAGCGCATGTCAGAGCAACGTTTGGTGAAGTTGTCGCAGGAATTTCCGGCGGTGGTGGTGGTGGGTGCGCGTCAGGTGGGGAAGACTACCTTGGCGCGGTCGGCGTTTTCCAACGCTGCTTACAAAGATTTGGAATCGCCATTGGTGCGGCAGAGATTTGCGGAAGATCCAGCGCATGAATTGGGCCAGCTCGAAGCGATGACGATTTTAGACGAGGCTCAGGCGGTGCCCGAATTATTCCCGGCGCTGCGTGGAGCGATCGATGCGCGGCGCGGCGACGGGCAATGTCATTTTTGCATTTTGGGATCGGCCCAGCCTGCACTGATCCAAGCAGTTTCCGAATCGTTGGCTGGGAGAATCGGGTTGCTGGAGTTGGATCCACTGATGGCGGCGGAAACCGGATTGCCGATTGCCAATCACTGGTTGGCGGGTGGTTTTCCAGAAGCTTTGCGCGGAAATTTCAGGAATTGGTGGGAGCCTTATCTCTCCACAGTATTGCAACGGGATCTGGCCGCTTATGGTTTCCGCCCGGATGCCGTTTTTCTACGCCGTTTGTTGACGATGCTGGCGACACAACAAGGCGGACTGCTGAACATGTCTGCGCTGGGAAGTTCGCTAGGAGTAAGCCATCACACTGTGGAGCATGGGCTGAATCTGTTGGAGGGGGTGTTTCTCATCCGCCGCTTGCCCGCTTTCTTCCGTAATATCCGGAAACGTTTGGTCAAAGCACCCAGGGTTTACATCCGCGATACGGGTCTGCTGCATCACTTGCTGCATGTCTCGACTGCCGAGGATTTGGACAATCACCCAGGGCGAGGAGCGAGTTGGGAGGGTTTTGTGATCGAGGACATCATGCGTCGGGAGTTGCTGGCGCATCCATTCACGCAATGTTCTTTCTGGCGCACCGCGACGGGGCAGGAAGTAGATTTGGTGCTGGACCGAGGCGGCCGGCGAATCGCGATTGAGATTAAGGCGAACAGCGCAGGAAATCCGCATGACGCCAGAAAACTGGAAGCCATGCTGGATGACATCGGAGCCTCGGAGGGCTGGCTGGTTGGGATGGGTGGGGAGTCCCTACAACTAAATTCCAGAGTCAGATCGGTTTCTTTGGATCAATTGCCAGATTGGTTGCCGTAAAATGACACTCCCGGGCCAGCCTGTCGGAGGTTCGAGGCTGCCTAAAGCATGCTTTGGAGCGTGAACCCGGCCTTGGAGCTGAGCTTCGGGGAGGAGGAGCTGCGGAAGGTCGTGATGCTGAATGACCGCCACAAGCGGAACTTCGAGACGATGCTGTTTTTTTATGAATTGATCCTGAGGGCTGGACGAGGCGGACATTCAGCAGGTTCTGAGCGACGTGATGGGCGCGCCAAAAGTATGAAGAAATTAAAAAAACTTCACACTTGGCCTGTGGGGTGCTCTACTTGCGGTGTGTTCAAAGAGGATCATAACTCAGGGCTGCGGCGGGTAACTGTCTCGATGGCGGAAGAAACATTCATCGCGCTCGATCGAGTGCTGCACGAACGTGGTTTTGAAAGTCGATCTCAGGCCATTTCCGAGATGATTCGCTCTCATTCAGTCCAACAACTGAGCCAAAATGGTGCAGAGGTGATGGCGGGAACGTTGACGTTGGTTTATGACGAATCCAAAAATACCCTGCTGCGCGATCTAACGCGGATCTTCCGCAAGCACATTGCAGAAGTGATTTCATCCCAACACGTTTTGTTAGAAAGCGATCACGCCATGGAAGTGATTTTAATGCAGGGTCCGTGTGAGCGATTGCATGAATTTACCAATCAACTGGCCACATGCAAAGGGGTGAAAAGTGCCTACCTCACATTAACGCCATACCTCATTCCGCCGCTTCATGCGAAAAAAGGCAAATAACGTATCTCTCCCCTATCGATTTAGCGCCCCATCATGTCTAAGCCATTATTTCAAAAAATCCTGATTGCCAATCGCGGTGAAATTGCCGTCCGAGTGGCTAAAACTTTTCGCCGCCTTGGCATTCAAACGATCGCCGTTTATTCGGATGCAGACCGCGAAGCGCCGCATGTGTTAGCTGCGGACGAGGCGTATCATTTGGGCCCAGGGCCGGTTAGCCAAAGTTACTTGAATCTTGATAGACTGTTAGAGGTGATTGCGCTGAGCGGTGCTCAAGCGGTGCATCCGGGCTATGGCTTGCTGAGTGAAAATGCAGAATTTGCGGAAAAATGTGAGGCCATCGGCTGCGTCTGGCTTGGCCCAACAGGCGATGCGATGCGGCGATTTGGCCTCAAGCACACTGCCCGCGAAATTGCACAGGCAGCCAACGTGCCGCTGTGTCCGGGCACAGGTCTGTTAGATTCGTTAGATCAGGCACGCATTGCCGCGCAGGAAATTGGCTTTCCGCTGATGCTCAAGAGCACTGCTGGCGGCGGCGGCATCGGCATGCAAGTGTGCCGCTCGGAAAATGAATTGCTCGATTGCTTTGAAAAAGTCATCCGGCTCGCAGCCTCGAATTTTAAGGACTCCGGAGTCTTTTTAGAACGCTACGTCGAAACTGCTCGGCACATCGAAGTGCAAGTCTTCGGTGATGGAAAAGGGCGCGTGCTGGCTTTGGGCGAAAGAGATTGCTCGGCCCAGAGGCGGAATCAAAAAGTCGTCGAAGAAACTCCAGCGCCCGGCATTTCCCAAGCGACGCGTGAAGCACTTTTCGCAGCGGCCGTGCGCCTGTGTGAGGCGATTGGTTACCGCTCTGCGGGCACCGTCGAGTTTCTTTACGATGTGACACGCGAGCAGTTTTATTTCCTCGAAGTGAACACTCGCCTTCAAGTTGAGCATGGCATCACCGAGTTGGCGACTGGTATCGATATCGTCGAGTGGATGGTGCGCTTGGGTGCTGGGGAAAATCCGTTAGACGGCATCCATTCTGTTGCGGCAAAAGGTGCGGCCATCGAGGTTCGCATTTACGCAGAAGATGCCTCCAAGCAATTCATGCCAAGTGCTGGCCGCATCACGGCGGTGGAGTTGCCAAGTGATGCTCGTTGCGATGGTTGGGTCGTTGCGGGCACAGAAGTCAGCACATTTTACGATCCATTGTTGGTGAAAATTCAGGTGCTAGGCGAAACGCGTGATGAGGCGATCCGAAAATTGTTAGATGCCTTATCCAAAACTCGCATCGGTGGCATACGGACGAATTTAGATTACCTGAGTGCGCTGATCGAAAGTGAGGCATTTCAGCGTGGCGGGGTGACCACTTCTTGGCTTGATTCATTTATCTATCAGCCAAGAACGCTCGATATTCTCAAAGGTGGCACGATGACCACCGTGCAAGATTGGCCCGGCCGGCAAGGATATTGGGACGTGGGCGTCCCTCCCTCTGGCCCAATGGACGGCTTGGCCCATCGCGTGGCGAATCGCTTGGTGGGCAATCCTGAAGGCACTGCCGCGCTTGAGTGCACGATGGTCGGGCCGACGATTCGTTTTTCGTTTTCTACGGTGATTGCCGTAGTAGGTGCGGAAATGAACGCCCGCCTCGATGGCGAGCCCGTGCCACTTTGTAAGCAGGTGAATGTGCGCGCTGGACAAGTGTTAGAAATGGGAAAATCAATCCATGGTTGCCGCACGATTTTGGCCGTTGCGGGTGGAATTGCTGTGCCAGATTACATGGGCAGTAAGTCCACTTTCACGCTTGGCCAATTTGGCGGCCACGGCGGGCGCAGCTTGGCGGCAGGGGATGTGTTAGAAATTGGAGAAAATTTTTCTAACGGAAATAACGTCGATTATCTATTCCCAGAAATGCATGGTGAGTGGCGGATTGGCGTGCTTTATGGGCCGCATGGAGCACCGGACTTTTTCACGGAGCAGGATGTGGAGACATTTTTTGCCACCGCATGGGAAGTGCATTTCAATTCAGCGCGCACCGGTGTGCGCTTAGTCGGGCCCAAGCCTCAGTGGGCGCGTGCGGATGGTGGAGAAGCCGGACTGCACCCGTCTAACATTCACGACAATGCCTATGCGATCGGCGCGGTGGATTTCACTGGTGACATGCCGGTGATTCTCGGGCCAGACGGTCCAAGCCTTGGTGGATTTGTCTGCCCGGTCACGATCATCAATGCGGAGTTGTGGAAAATGGGCCAACTCAAGCCGGGCGATCGTGTTCACTTTGTTCCTGTTTCTCTGGATGTGGCTCGTGGCCATGCGCAGGCTGTGGAAAATTGGTTAGATGTGGGCGGAGTGTTCCCTGAAATCGCGGAATCCAGGCGCGAATCGATGATCGTTGGCACCAGCAAAATCGAAGACCAAGCGGTGGTCATTCGCCGCGCGGGAGATTCTAACTTGCTGATCGAGATCGGTGATTTGTTGTTAGATTTGCGGCTGCGCTTCATGGTGCACTTACTTTATGAATCATTGCGCGCACAGAATAAATGCGGCGTGATTGATCTAACACCCGGCATCCGGTCATTGCAGGTTCATTATCATTCTAACAGTTTATGTGAAGCGGATATCATTTTCTGGATCAAGCAATCGCTGCTGAGTCTGCCTCACGTTGACGAGGCAGAAGTCGATAGCCGCGTGGTCCATCTTCCACTTTCTTGGGATGATCCAAGCACGCAGGTGGCGATTGATCGCTACACGAGTGGTGTGCGCGCTGATGCGCCATGGTGCCCGAGTAATATCGAATTTATTCGCAGGATCAACGGACTTGAGAGCATCGGTCAAGTGAAGGAAATCGTCTATTCTGCGGAGTATTTGGTGATGGGGCTGGGAGATGTTTACTTGGGTGCTCCGGTGGCGACGCCGTTAGATCCGCGCCATCGATTGGTGACGACCAAATACAATCCAGCGCGCACATGGACGCCTGAAAATGCAGTCGGCATCGGCGGTGCGTATCTTTGCATCTATGGAATGGAAGGCCCGGGTGGCTATCAGTTCGTTGGCAGAACGGTGCCGATTTGGAATAAATTCCGCAACACTGCGGCGTTCGAGAAAAAGTGGCTGCTGCGGTTTTTTGATCGAATCCATTGGTATGAGGTAAGCGCGGATGATTTGTTAGATCTAAGGCGCGATATTCTAACAGGTAAGTATGTGCCGGAGATTCGGGAAGAGAGATTCAACTTAGGAGAATACCTCAAATTTCTTGAGCAAGAGGATGACTCGATTGAGGCATTTCGCATCACCCAGAGGCAGGCATTTGCGGCGGAGAGAAAGCGGTGGGAAGAGGCGGGCTTACAGATGTCTGGTGCGGAGGAGGTGGCGGCTGCGCCAGAAGCAATCGTCATTCCAGATGGTTGCGAGCTGTTAGAATCACCGATGATGGGCAGTGTTTGGAAAATTGAAGTGAGCGAAGGCCAGCAGGTTGCCGAGGCGGCGACGGCGGTGGTGCTTGAGGCGATGAAAATGGAAATGGCGGTGCCGATGATGCATGCGAGCGAAGTGGTGAAAGTGCTGGTGAGCCAAGGCTCGATGATTCGTGCAGGCGATCCGTTATTGATTGTGAGAAGATTGTAAAAAGTCATGAAATATCTAACTGATTATCAGCTGGCATATGATTCTGGGCGCGATCCGGAAGTGGTGCTTCGTCAAGTTTGGGAAACCATCCGAGATGAACCGGATGAGGGAATCTTCATCACCAAGGCGAGTTGGGAATGCGTGGCGGATCAGCTTTCAAAAGCAAATCGCCAAGGGCCTCTGTTTGGAATTCCTTACGCGGTGAAGGATAATATCGATGTCGCCCAAATGCCGACGACTGCGGCGTGTCCCGCCTTCGCCTACGTTCCGGAACAATCGGCCAAAGTGGTCGATCTCTTGCAACAAGCGGGTGCGATTTGCATGGGTAAAACGAATTTGGATCAATTTGCGACTGGCCTAGTCGGCATCCGCACGCCTTACCCGATTCCTAAAAACCCGATTGCTCAGGAATACCTCCCCGGCGGATCCAGCGCGGGTTCGGCAGTGGCTCTGGCCAAACAATTAGTGGCATTTTCGTTAGGCACCGATACCGCGGGATCAGGCCGCGTGCCTGCCGCTTTTCAAGAGTTGGTGGGACTGAAGCCGAGCTGTGGATACCTTTCGACGCGCGGGGTGGTGGATGCGTGTAAATCGTTAGATTGCGTTTCCATTTTTGCCCACAGTGCGCGAGACGCGGCGGCGGTGCTTGAAGTCGCCGCGCAGTTTGATGCGGATGAGGCGTGGAGCCGCCGCCCACCAATTGCGTGGCCGCGGATTGGGAAGACATTTCGCTTTGGCGTGCCGAAGCCGGATGCGCTGCAATACTTCGGATGGGAAAATGCAGACCTCCTATTTCAGCAGGCGATCGAAAAATGGATTGCTCTCGGCGGTGAGCCGGTGACGGTGGACATCGCGCCTTTCATGGAAGCTGCGAAGCTGCTCTATCAAGGGCCGTGGATCGCGGAAAGATTCGTTGCCCTTGAGGAATTTTTCTCAACCAACATCGACGATGTTTTTCCGGTTACGCGCGATATTATTCTAACAGGATCCAAGCCAAGTGCGGCAGATTTTTTCCGCGCTCAATACCAACTCGCGGAGTGCAAGCGACTGGCGATGCAGGAAATCGAACAGGTGGATTTTATCCTGATGCCGACTACGCCGCGCAATTTTTTGGTGAGCGAAGTGCAGGCTGATCCGATCCGTTTGAATTCGATTTTAGGCACCTACACGAATTTCATGAATTTGTTAGATTTCTCCGCATTGGCATTACCTGCTGGCCGTTACGATGGGAAATTGCCGTGGGGCGTTACTATTTTTGGAAAAGCTGGGATGGATATGGCTTTGTTAGAGTTGGGTGCACGTTTTGACGAGCTTGAGAATGCTGCGGGCTTTTGGAATCATGTTTCATGGGATCAAGTGCGGTTGCTTGTTTTTGGTGCGCACATGAGTGGCTTGCCGCTGAATCATCAATTAACGAGTCGTGGTGGGCGATATGAAGGCACATTCCAAACGGCGGATTGTTACCGCATGGCGTTGATTCCGCCAGTGGGTGCTTTGCCTCCAAGGCCTGCCGTTTATCGTGTGGAATCGGGCTCGGGCAGATCGATGGAGTGTGAGCAATGGTCGTTATCGATCGGTGCTTTTGGCGAATTTGTGAAAATGATTCCGGCACCTTTGGGCATTGGTAAAATCGTCCTATCAGATGGCACAGAGAGCTGCGGATTTATTTCAGAGGCGCATGCTTGCCATGGAGCAAATGATCTAACCGAATTCGGCGGTTGGAGAAATTATCTCAAATCGATCGGATAGTTTCATCCATACTGCGTTAGATGCTAAACCAACTCGATGCCGATTCTGCTAGAATGCAGGTGATCGGCAAGTGAGCGCAATTGATTTCTTGCAGCGATTCGCTGACGGCTTGCTTTGCAGTTTGCGGGTGATTGCAATCTGAGCTGAGGTGCCCTAAAATGATGTGTGACATCTGCGGGTGAGCAATTTCCGTTAGAAGCTCTGCCACTTGTTCGTTCGAGAGATGGCCGTGTCTGGAGCTGATTCGTTGCTTGATTGCCCACGGACGTTTCAGATCCATTTCTAACATTTCTACATCGTAATTTGCTTCTAAAAAAATTCCGGATAACTCGCGCAGGTGCTCGACCACACTGCGCGGCACACAGCCGGCATCTGATAGAAATCCGAGCCGTTTATTTTTGTTAGAAATCACAAAGCCGACTGGATCCACTGCATCGTGCTGGATGGCAAAGCTGGTAATTTGCGCTTCTCCAACGGAGAACACCTGGCCTGCTTCAAATACATGCCAATGCCCCTCACGGATGCCGACTTCGCGCACCACGCGTGCAGTCGCCGCCGTCGCGTAAACGTGCAGATCGGGATTTTGTTTGAGCAAGATTTTCAGGCCGCGCACGTGATCGCCGTGTTCATGAGTAATAAGGATGCCGGCGAGTGCGGATGGCTTGATGTCTAACAGCTCCATGCGTTGGTTGAGTTGTTTGGCGCTGAGTCCTGCATCGATGAGTAGCATCATTTCATCCATCGCCACCACGGCCGCGTTCCCACGGCTACCACTCCCAAGCACTGCAAACTTCATGTGAGCCAGAGCATGCAGCATGCAGCAATAGACTCAAGCACATGCATGAGTTCATGTGAGGAAAAAATAACCGCTGTGCCGTCCTTGGCGCTGTGAGCCACGTTCCGTGAAACTCAACAGGTGGGATCTTCCGATGGATTTATGTCTTCCTAAAAAGGCGTGACGTGGGCCATCGGGAGTGGATCCCGATTTTAGAATATCGGTTCGGGCCAGCTACCAAATTAGTCGCACACAGCAGTTGAATGAACTTATCGATTCTAAAGCAGCCCGCAACAGATTTTTATTCCTCATTTCCGCACAAACTCGATTCTTGCTACAAGAACAACATGCGGCACATTGATCTCAAACCATCATGCATTTAATTCATCGGCTCCCTCCGCTCAACAATTTCAAATCGATGGCATGCGCATTCTTGTTGTTTCAAGCATCTGCCAACGGGCAAGGCATGGTCGTGATCAATGAAATTCATTACAATTCCGTCGATAATACGAGTCCTGAGGAATTCATCGAGTTGCATAACCCGGGAAATCAGGCGCTCGATTTGAGCGGTTATAAACTCACCGATGCGATTGAATTTACTTTCCCAGCCGGAGTGAATTTGCCAGCGGGCGGATACGTCGTCGTCGCTGAAAATCCGGCGCGGCTGCAATCTTTATTTGGTATTAGTGGGGTGCGCGGGCCGTGGACGGGCCGGCTTTCATCAAAGGGCGAGCGTATCGATCTGTTAGATGCGTCGGGTGTGCGGCGGGACCGCGTCGATTATGGAGTCGGTTTTCCATGGCCAACGGGCTCTGATGGAGCAGGATCGTCCGCGTCCTTGGTCAATCCGTCTCTAGACAACGATCTTGGCGGATCTTGGCGTGCATTGGGTGCACCGACGCCCATGGAAATCAATCGTCCATATCGTCCCGCGCATTTGATTGCTCCGCAAATCCGGCAGGTTTCACATTTCCCCACCACGCCTGCGCCCGGGCAAGAGGTGGTGATTGCCGCAAAAGTGACCGATCCGGATGGCGTTGGTGAGGTTTGGTTGAATCATCAATCGGTGGCTCCTGGCTCATACATTCGCCTTACAGATATAAATTATCAAAGCACTTGGACCAGCACGCGGATGGTGGACGATGGAACAAGCGGAGACGCGGTTGCGAATGACTCGGTCTATTCTGCGGTTTTGCCCAGCTCGCTGCAGGAGCATCGGCATCTCATTCGCTATCGAATACTCTGCTCAGACTCAATTGGTAACGAACAACTTGTGCCATATTTTGATGACGAGCAGCCGAATTTTGCGTATTTCGTTTACGGTCAAACTCCGGCGTGGCGCGGTGCGATGCGGCCGACATCTTTTGATGTTTTTCCCTCTACGCAATGGATCACATTTCCTAGAGAAATAATAGACTCAATATCCCCTCTGCACCTGATTGCCCGCAGCCAAGATGTCAGCTTTAGTCAATATAACTCTAGCTATTCAGATACTAAATTTTACGGCACGGTGGTGCATCGTGGAGTGGTCTATGATCACATTCAATTCAAAGTTCGCGGCGTGGGATCGACCTATGTGAGCGGCAAAAATAAGTGGAATCTATTTTTCAATCGCTCACGAGACTTTCAAGCCTATGACAACAACGGAAATCCATATCGGGAAAAGTGGAATAACCTCCTAGTCAATGCAAACTCAAGCCCATGGGTGGCGATGAATCGAGGCTCGGGTGGTGTGGAAGAGGCGGTCTCCCATCGGATTTTTCAAATTGCAGGAAACCCCGCGATGCATACTCAATTCATGCATTATCGAGTGATCGATGCGGCAGAGGAAGCTGATCCTGCCAACCAATATAACGGAGATTTGTGGGGGCTCTATCTAGGGCTCGAACCTACGGAGGGAAATTTCCTCGATGAGCGTGGATTGCCAGATGGAAATATCTACTCAATCGAAGACGGGTTTGGTGATAAAAAGAATCAAGGAGCCACTCATGTGTCAAACAATTCAGATTGGAATTCTTTTCGCTCCCTCTCGAAGGCAGGTGGTCAGACTGAATCATGGTATCGTGCGAATGTCGATTTGCCTGCACTTTACACTTTTCTTGCGCTGAGTCGCTTGATTGGAAATGTAGATGTGAGGCTTGGTGATAACTACCGATTCTACCGCCGCCCCACCGATAATCGATGGGTTATCATTCCTTATGATATGGATATGCAATTTATTGCTGCTCATCACTGGGGTGGCAGGATCGATGGGGTGGTTGCCGCAGGTGTGCCAGAGATTTTCGCAGCGATTTCTCGGCATCCTCAGATTGCTCGAGAGTATCGGAATCGGTGCCGTGATGTTCTTTCGTTGATGGCATCTGATGCCACTGCGAACGGCGGCCAAGTCGGCCAGTTGTTCGATGAATATCGGCGCATGATCAATCCGACAGGCTTGATCCCATCGTGGGCGCATTTGGATGCTTATCTGTGGAATTTAAATCCGCGGACCCGTGGATTTGCTGGCGGCCAAGGGCAGTCGAATCACAAAGGGAACTTTTTCCGCTCTTATTATGTGGATGGATCGCGTGGTGGGCTTGGCGACACGGTGAGAACGGATTCGTGGATTCGCACGCTGCCGGATCCGAGCAATCAGGGATTTGCTGAGCATGTCGATTTAATCCAGTGGTTTGTGAACTATGCAACCAATACGTGGCCGGGCGGGCCATGGACGCGCAAAGCGATTTTCGCCGCTGGCAGCGGGCAAGATGACTCCCTCGACCGGCAGCGGGGGTATGGATTTAAGTATTTGGAATTCGAGTCTCAATACGGAGGCTGGAGCGATTCACGTTTCCAGCCAACGTATCCGGCGTGGACGGATGAGCCGGTCAAGCCGCAAATTGGTTATGAAGGTCCGGCGATGCATCCTAGCGATCAGTTGCGCTTTCGTTCATCGGAATTTACCGACCCGCAAGGAGCCAGCACGGTGGCGGCTCATGAGTGGAGAATTGCCCGTATTGCTGCGCCTGGGCTTGCGGGATATACGGCGGGAAGACCGTATCGTTATGAAATGGAGACGGTTTGGTCGAGTGGTTTACTGACTTCCCCACCCGGTGAATTTATCTTTCCACAAGGGATTGCAGAGCCTGGGATGACGTATCGCGTGCGTGTCAGGCATTCCGATCAGACGGGGAATTGGAGCTTGTGGTCCGAGCCATATCAATTTGTGGCGACGCCACCCGCGCCGATGGACATGGTCCATTACTGGAATTTTAATAGCTCCTCCGATTATCTCATCCCGACACGAACCACCACTTCGCCAGCTTCTTTGCAGGTGACCGGTGCCCACCAATCTGACGATGGCCGTGGATTCGCCGGGCTCAATGCGCGTGAGGGAGATGCAGCCGGAAGGCATTTGCGGATCAATTCACCAGCCACCGCGGGCACGCAACTGCAAATGGCGCTTCCTACAGTGGGCTACGAACAGATCGTGATCAAATACGAAGCGCGAAGGACGGCCAACGGCGCAGGCGCACAACAAATTGACTACACTTTGGATGGCACCACCTATCAATCGTTTCGTCTATTGACTCTTTTTGATAGTGATCCCATCATTTATACATTAGATTTTCGGTCGGTCATCGGCGTGGCAAATAATCCGAATTTTGCATTGCGAGTGACGTTTCCTCAAGCGGCTGGAGGAAATCAGGGCAACCAACGCATCGATAACTTGACGGTCGAAGGAGTGCGCCTCGGCATGACGTATGCAAATTGGCAACTCTTGGCATTTCCAGATCCTGCCGATCGCGCAAATTTACAGGTGGCTGGCCCACTTGCAGATCCGACGCAAAGCGGCATATCCAATTTAACTCGATACGCGCTTGGCATTTTTCCGAACTCCTCAGCAGCCGAGCATTTATTGCGTGTCGTAAATCGTGAAGGAAATTTCTTCTTGCGCCTCAAGGTCATGGCAGACCGGAGAGATCTCCGGTGGCTAGTGCAAAAATCGCCGGACCTCTCGAGTTGGTCGTCGGCCTACGATCCGACTTCGGACGGCCCACTCGCAGTGGACCCACAAGGATGGTCAGAAATTCCGATTATTTCAACGATACCACAGTATTTTTACCGCCTATCCTTTCAGCTCCGCGCGGAGTGAACCACAATCGATCTTGCTGCAATCGATTGTGGTTCCATTTCCGCCTTAAAGATTAAGGCACTGTGTATTTTATCGTTAAAACTGGCCGATAGGATGCGGTGGGGTGATCGGATGTCGCATAGCTCATGAAGTCTGCAACTCCATCGTTATCATCATCGATTCCGTTGCGTAGGCGGTATTGGGTTTTGCCGGTGAGCTTGATATGGATTAAATCCGGCACTTCCAAGCGGCTGTTGATTTGTTGGAGGTCTGCGTAAGCATTATATGCAAATTTGCTGGCTGCAGATTTACTCGGCGCGGATTGCCAATCTGCATTCTCCATGCTGGGGGCTGAACCCAAAGCGCCATTTTTCACATCCACCAAAAAGTCACCAAATGGCTTATCTTTGGTGCCAATTGGGACAATTCCGGTTGGGTTGCCAATGCGTGTGATCCGGATCGTAGCCTCAACCACCGTGGCATTATCCGGCAACGGCGAGGTATCAAATGACAACAATCCACGATAGGCGCGGTTACTGGCATCATCGCCCACGCGAAAGGTCGTGGATGAAGAATCACCGGAGCCGCCTACCCCGCTATTTGCGCTGCTTTCTGTGAGATAACCATCATCCGCGGCAATCGAGGTAAACACCATCTGCAACGGCACCGCTGGCGCAGTTGATGGAGCTGGCTGATTGACATCCGTGCTGTTGGTGATGCGCACGAAGTCAACCGCCATCGTGGAATTGGCCGTCGCCGTTGGATCAAGCCGGATTTGGGTGACTACACCATCATTTCCCGGTTGGTCTAAATCGACGAAATAATCGCGATATTGGTTGTCCGGAATGACGGTGAACGCGGCAGATTTTGCCCCATTCCATGCCGTATCGGTATCGGTGATGTAAAAAACTTGGCCGAACGTTCCCGCCGACTGACGCATGCGAATCCAAACGAAGGGTTGCAACGTCATATTCGCAAACGTCGGTGGCGAATACGCGAATGGATCCACGCCGGTGGATAATCCGAAGAGATTGCCGCTGCTGACGGTGTTGCTCGTCCATTGCTGAAATCCGGCCCAACCTTCCAAATTTCCGATGCTATCAAAATTCCACCAGCGCGGACGATTCATATAGTTGCTCGCTTCAAATTGGCGATTGCCGCTGATCGTGAATCCGCTCCAGTTTGTATTGGTTGAGAGAAAACTAATAGATGTCGATCCTCGATAAATCCCATTATTGATGATGCTCGATCCGGTATGCGCTGCTTGGCTACCTTGGATTTCGCTATTGATATAACTATTCCATGGGTCCTTTGCATTATTGTAGAGAGTATTGTTTGAAATGACCAAATTGGCATGTGGCCCGAGCGAGTCTAAAATCAAGATCCCAGCGGCATCATTGTTATGGATGGTATTGCGATCAAACGTGATATTGCTGGTATCTCCCTCGAAGTCAAAACCGCAGCCATCGCCTGCTTGGGCGCGATCACAATACGAGAACTCACAATCCTGAATCAGAAAATTTTGGCTCGTTTGAATCATCCCTAATGTGGTCCCGGCCCATGTGTCTTTGCCGCCACCACCCACGCTGTGGCAGCGCTTCATATGTCCACCGTCCACACCAATGATCGATGCCCAACCATTGAGGCAATTGATCGCGAGGTTATCCTCCATGTAAAGATTGCGAACCCGGCTGCGATATTTTGTCGGATAATACCAACCAGTTCCGAATCCATGCGCTACGTTTTCAGCAACGCAATTGGTGATGTAAAGGCCATTGATAAAAGTGTAAAATATACCATTATTGGCGAGGTTACTAATGCCGTCTTTTCCTCCTACAAAAATGGCGTCGCTGTATGCAAATTCATAGTTATGATTTTCTGGATTCAGCGTGCCATCGGTCATGTCTTTGAAATTACATTGGTCAATCCGCACATCGAAATTGTTTGGATTATCCACATATCTTAGGAAAATTCCCATCTTCGCATTTCGGCAATCGATCTGATTGATTCGCACATACGAGGCATTATTCCAAACCACACACAGATGATTCGCTAGATCCGTGCGGCTGATAATTGGATTTGCCCCACTGCCATACGCCGATAACTCAATCGGCGCCGAGGTGGTGCCTTTGCCTCGTAAATTCAGCTCTTGATTGAAAGTGCTGCCGCGGTGCAATAAAACTTTTTCACCTGGCGATAATGGCAGCCAAGCACCCAAATTGTTGAACGTCTGCCAGGGCGAACTCGCACTTTTGCCTGTATTGCTGCCATCGTTGCCACTATTGGAGATGTGGAACTGATAGATTTCGGAATCCACAATCAATCGCGCTTGGTCCACTGCAACGTGGAATCCATTCACCCGAATACGGAAATTTTTACCCACCATCGTCGGCCAATCAGAGCTGTTGAAACTCAAGGTGACCGTGCTCCATTGGTTGGCAGGCAGAGCGAAATCTTGGCGCGCTGGGTTCCACGTCGGCTTGTAATGAGCTTCGACAAAAGTCGCGGAAAAAGTATCGGTTTCCTCCACCGCGAGGCTGACACGTTGAGTGCCAGTGCTCAGCGGAAACAATTTCACTTGAAACCAGTAGCGTGTTTGTGCCTGCAAGGTGCCCGTTTGTTGGAAAATTTGCCAATTATCGCTTGCGCCGTAAAGGAATTGATTGCCCTGAGGAGCGGGCGTTCCTTGCACCCATGATGCCGCAAATGTCGTGCCTATGGAACCAATCGAGTTCCATCCAACGACTCCGCTAGACCAAGTATTGGAGAGACTCAGCGTGGGCGATTCGAAACTCGGGTTAGACAACGCATAATCAACAGGCGCCGCATTTGCAGGCCCATGATGAAGTGCCAGCATCATGCAGGCGATCAAACAGGATGTGTTTTTCATGGTTTAAGAGTTCTTGCTTCAATTTTATGAGATGACCTGATGATTAAGAAATCACGATTACATCCTATGATTGAAGTTAGCTGATTAGACAAATTCCCAGTGCTTGCCTAGCCATCCAATCGGATGCTAACAAGAGCTTCGCATCTCGCCGTTTATGAATTCTCTGGAAGCACTTCTCGCATTGAACCAACTACCCAAGATCGGGCCGGTGCGGGTGCGGCGTATGTTGGAACATTTTCAAAGCGCTTGTCCAAGCACGCGGATGGTGGATGACGGAATGAGCAAAGACGCGTCGGGCTGGTGCCATCATTTATCGGCTCAATACGCGATGGAACGACAAGCCAGACGTAACACCAAGAATTCTCCAAACTAATTTTTTGCGATGCCCACTGTATTTGATAATATTGAAACACCGTTCCTAGATGGCGACGATCGAAACGGCCTGAAGCACGCCCTTAGACTTGCATTTCGGGGTGATTTCTGTGTCGGGTATTTTAATTTGCGGGGGTGGCGTTGCATTGATGATGTCGTCAACGACTGGCCGATTCAAGAAGGAGCTGACTCTCAGGCGCCCGCCCGCCTTTTGGTTGGCATGCAACGGATGCCTCACGACCAGCTCCGAAGCTGGCTAGCGGATGATAATGAAAATACTCCCGATAACAAACAACTCACCAAGCTCCGCAAGGACGCCGCTGCGGAATTCAGGAAGCAACTTACCATTGGAAACCCCACTGATACCGACGAGGCAGGACTCAAACGCCTTGTGAAGCAGCTCAAATCAGGACGCCTCCGGGTGAAGTTGTTCCTGAAGCACACTCTACATGCGAAGCTCTACCTCGCCCATCGAAAGGACACGATCAATCCGATCATCGCATACTTAGGTAGTAGCAACCTCACGATGTCCGGCCTCAAAGGACAAGGGGAGCTCAACATCGACGTGCTCGACAAGGATGCCGCGAAAAAGCTCCACCGCTGGTTCGAGGATCGATGGGAAGATTCACGTTGTCTTGATATCACTGAAGAACTCATCGACATCATCGAGGAGAGCTGGGCGGGCGAGCGACTGCTTCCTCCCTATCACGTCTATCTCAAGATGGCTTGGCATCTTTCGCAAGACGCACGCGAGGGCATCAAGGAGTTTAAAGTTCCCCACGATATTAGACACTTTCTTTTGCCGTTCCAAGAAAAGGCCGTGCAGCTTGCCTGCCGTCATCTCAACAAGCGAGGCGGTGTCCTCGTCGGCGATGTCGTAGGACTTGGTAAAACTCGCGTTGCCTCTGCGATTGCTCGGGTCATGGCAGACGATCAGATGCTCGAAACTTTGATCTTGTGCCCCAAGAATCTTACTCCAATGTGGGAGGATTATGCGCACAAGTTCGGGCTCCGCGCTCCAAAAATCATGTCCCAAAGTCTATCGCAGAGGGATCTTCCAAAACTTGTCCGCTATCGCCTAGTCATCATCGATGAGTCGCACAATTTCAGGAACCGCGAGGGAAAAATCTACCAAGCCATCCGCGAGTATCTGGAGCGTAATGACTGCAAAGTTGTGCTTCTTTCCGCAACCCCATACAACAAGACCTATCTCGATCTGGGTGCACAACTACGCTTATTCCTTCCCGAGCAAAGTGATATTGGAATCCGCCCCGAAGTCATGTTGCGTGAAATGGGTGAATCGGTCTTCGCGCTCAGAAATCCGAATACCCCGCTCAACTCCCTCACGGCTTTCGAGAAAAGCGAGGAGCCAGACGACTGGCGCGAGATCATGCGTCTCTTTCTCGTTCGCCGGACTCGATCGTTTATCATCAAAAACTATGCGACTCTCGACGACCGTGACGGACGCCCCTTCCTCACTCTGCCCACCGGCGAACGGATGTATTTCCCAACCCGCCAGCCGGTCTCTGTCAAATTCCGCTCTGATCCGGACGATTTATCTGATCCCTGTGCAAGGCTCTTCTGCGAAGACATCGTCAAGACAATCGACCAACTGAATCTCCCACGCTACGGTCGCAGTCTTTACAAAAAGGATGTGCTTCCCAGCGACCTATCAGCTGCGGACAAAAAAATTCTCGAAGATCTCTCTCGGGCTGGAAAGCGCATGAAAGGTTTCTGTCGGACAAACCTTTTTAAACGTCTCGAAAGCTCGGCTCATGCATTGTTACTCTCGATCCACCGCCACATCCTGCGCAACTATCTGGAAATCCATGCCCTTGAAAACAAGCTGTCGCTGCCCATCGGCCAGCAAGACTCCAGTTTGCTTGATACCCGCTTGCGGGACAAGGGTGAAGGCGATCCTCCCCACAAGGACGGAAAGGATAAGCTGCCACCATTAAAGCAGTGGGATGAGAGCCATTATCGCAAGGAAGCGGCGAATCTTTACTCAGTCCTCGCCGGTCCCCAGTCCAAACGCTACAAATGGCTGCGCACCGATGTTTTTAAGAAAACGCTCGTCCAAGATCTCAAGAAGGATGCCGAAGCTCTACGCGGAATACTCTCCGAATCCGGTGAAATTCCGCCGTCCAAGGATTTCAAACTTCAATCCCTAATCCACTTGGTTCATCAGGAATTCCCCAAAGAAAAATTCATCCTATTCACCCAGTTCGCCGACACCGCTCGTTATCTATCAGACGCGCTGCATGCGGCGGGCGTGGATAGCGTGGACTGCGTTACCGGAGACTCGGAAAACCCCGCCAAACAGGCATGGCGTTTTTCTCCGGAGTCGAATGAAAAACTCAAGGACTTCCCGCCCGGCAAACAAACCCGGGTCCTGATCGCCACCGACATCCTTTCGGAAGGGCAAAACCTGCAAGACTCCGCCCGTGTCATCAATTACGACCTCCCTTGGGCAATCATCCGCCTCATTCAGCGCGCCGGACGGGTGGACCGCATCGGCCAGAAAGCGGACACGATTCAGTGCTACTCCTTCCTTCCTGCCGAAGGCGTCGAGCGCATCATTAAGCTCCGCAATCGCCTCGTCCATCGCCTCCGCCAGAACGAAGAGGTTGTTGGTTCCGACGAATCGTTTTTCGAGGACCAAACGCCCGCCGACGAGGAGGGTCTGCGAAACCTCTACGATGAAAAATCCGGAGTTCTCGATGAACCGGAAGACGACGAAGTGGATCTCACCTCCGAGGCCTTTGAGATCTGGGCGCAAGCCATCAAAGACAACCCCGATCTGCGCAAAGCTGTAGAATCACTCCCGGATGTCGTTTATGCCACCAAGGCCCACAATCCAGATCCCGCTCGCCCTGAACACACCCCGCCCGGCGTGCTCGCTTACATCCGCACCCCGCAGGACCACGACGCTCTGCTTTGGATTGATGCCGATGGCAAAACCGTTTCAGAGTCTCCCGTCCGTATCCTTCGCCAAGCCAAATGCAGTGCCGAAACCCCGGCTTTACCTCGCCGTGAAGATCACCATCGCCTCGTCGCGCGTGCCACCAAGATCGTCGACGAAGAACGCAGCACAGCGGGGTCCGGTCAGCTCGGCTCTCGCCGCGGTGCACGTTATCGCGCTTACGAACTCCTCCAAGACCATCTCCGACACCGCGAGGGCGATTTGTTTCTTGCCGACCAAGTTCGCGCCGCCATTCAAGCTATCTATGACCACCCGCTCACCACAGAGGCCGTGGACAAGCTCAACCGCCAACTCCGCTCCACCATCTCCACCGAGGATCTCGCCGAGATGGTCACGGCCCTCCACCGCGATGACCGCCTTGTCGTCGTCAACCTCCACGAGGCAACCGTCAAGGAGCCTCGCATCCTTTGCTCACTCGGCCTTGCCGAATAACACGCCATGCACTTGATCTATCTCGATGAAAGCGGAAACTCTGGAAACAACCTAAGTGACCCGCAGCAGCCTATCTTTGTTCTGGGCGCCTTGGTCGTTCCGGAAAACTGTTGGCTCGCCCTGGAGTCCGATGTGGAGCAGATTCTTGCCCCTTTCCGGGCGCTCACCATCAAAGAGTTTGAAATCCACGCACACGAGCTTGCCCGTGGTGAAGGCTGCTTCAAGGGAGTGGGCCTAGAAGTGCGCCTGAAACTTCGGGATGATCTCCTCGACTTGGCAGCCAAACACAAGTTACGTTTCGTCTATCGGTCCATCGTGAAGAAGCGCTATGCTCGGTGGCTCGAACAATCGTATGGCGGAGGCGTTTACATCAATCCACATTTGGCTGCCTTTCCGCTCGTTGCTCAAATCATCAATCGTCTGCTTCGAGCTGAAGGCGAGGGCGTTCTTGGAATCCTGATCTTTGATGACAATAGAGAAGTTTATCTCGATGTCGAAAAGTCCGTAAAATTGTTACGTGCTGATCCAGGGATCCTCCGCCTTGATCGCATCATTGAAAAAGGCTTCTTCATCGACTCACGCAAGAGTCTGATTCTTCAGCTCGCCGACCTATGCACTTATCAAGCCAGAAAAAATGAAGAAAGGAAACTCGGCCTGAGGGCCAGATCGATTGATGATGGCGGTATCGAACGCCTTGACTCCTTGATTTTCCGCGGAGAGGAGGCCATGCCCGATGTAATCCGATGGCTGAGCACCCAGACAAAAAGCTAGCGGCGAGGAATCCCAGGGGGATTCGGGTCGGTGGAAGGACCGGCCGCACTCGTCGCTCGAAGAATGTATAACTCCTTTTTACCACGTTTCAAGACATATTTCCCATGACCCCGCAACAACGCAAGGAAGCTGCCCGTTATCTCAAGGCCTTCGACTTCTCCGGCCTCTTCGCTGATCCTTCGATTGGCTGGGACTGGCCGAGCTCTGGAAAACCCCTGAAGGTTCCATCCGCCCAAGGCTTTCGCGAGCTCCATGTCATCGCGGAAAAAAGAGGAGTAAAGGTCTTACTCGTGCCGCCATTGGCCAATGGCTCCATCATGCCATCTGACGAACGGAAAAAACTCGAAGCTGCCGTCACGCCACTCGCTGCTGAGCATCTCCTCATTTTCGTGGACCAAGCGAAAACTCGACAAATCTGGCTTTGGACATCCCGTCTCCCCGGTAAACCGATTCGTCGACGCGAGCTAAATTGGGAAAAAGGCCGCTCGAACGAACTCTTGCTCCAGAAGGTCATCTCCATCGCGTTCACCCTTGACGAAGAGGAAGCGCTCGACATCACCGGCGTCGTTCATCGCCTGCATGACAATCTTGACCGCGACCGCCTCACCAAGCGCTTCTACGACGAGTTTAAGAAACACAAGGACCACTTCCAGAAATTCATCTCCGGCCTGAGCGATCAGGGCGTGATGGCCCATTACACCTCGCTCATGCTGAACCGCCTGATGTTCTGCTATTTTCTCCAGCAGAAAGGCTTCCTCGATGGTGACCCGCATTACCTCAAGAACCGCTTCGAAAGCGTCCGTGCCTCCTTCGGTAAGGACAAGTTCCACTCATTCTATATCAGCTTCCTTAAGCGGCTCTTCCACGATGGCCTCGATGCGCAGGCTCGCCCAGACGAACTTACCGCAATCATCGGCAAAAATATCCCGTATCTCAATGGCGGCATCTTTGCCGAGCACAAGATCGAGAAAGACAACCCGGGCATCCAGATCCCTGACGAAGCCTTCGAGCAAATCTTCACCTTCCTCGATGCCTACGATTGGCACCTCGATGACCGCCCGCTCGCCAATGGTAACGAGATCAATCCCGAAGTCCTCGGCTATGTCTTCGAGAAATACACCAACCAGAAGGAAATGGGGGCCTACTACACCAAGGAGGACATTACCGAATACATTTCCAAGAACACCATCCTCCCCTTCCTGCTCCAGAAAGTCGCCGCCAAGATTTCTGCCGAGGCATGGAGTCTCTTGAAAAACGATCCTGACCGCTACATCTACGAACCCGTCCGCCGGGGTGCCGGGGCCGATGAGAAAGAATGGAAAAAATCACTACCCAAGAACATCGCGATGGGTCTCGACTCAAGGAGTGTGGGCGTCTCGCCCACATCGAAGCAACTTGTGGGCGAGGCGCCCACACTCCTTGAACGCCGGAAAGATTGGAACACCACCACCCCAAGCTCTCACGCCCTGCCCACTGAAATCTGGCGGGAAACCATCGCCCGCCACCAGCGCTGCCACGAGCTGCGGAAAAAACTACGCGCCGGGGAGGTCAATGACCCCGCCGACCTCGTAACGCTCAATCTCGACATCCGTCAATTCACCCAAGATCTCATTGCCAACGCTCCAGCGGATCTTGCGCTGGCCTTGTGGAAAGCCCTGCGCGGAATGTCCGTGCTCGATCCCACCTGCGGCTCCGGCGCCTTCCTTTTCGCCGCGCTCGAAATCCTCGAACCACTCTACGAAGGCTTGCTCGAACGCCTCCGCGCCCTGCTCGCCGATTGGCAATCCTCCGGTGAAAAACACCCGAACTGGGAAAAGGAAATCAAGGCCATCCTCGCCGCCGTGGATCGCCACCCGAACGAGGCCTACTTCATCCACAAGACCATCATCGTCCACAATCTCTACGGCGTGGACATCATGGAGGAGGCCGTGGAAATCTGCAAACTCCGCCTCTTTCTCAAGCTCGCCGCCCAGCTCGAACCCAGCCAAGCCGTCGAACCGCTGCCCGACATCGACTTCAACGTCCGCTCCGGCAACACCCTCGTCGGCTATGCCTCACGCGACGAAATCCGCCGCGCTTTCACCGAGGCCCAAGGCGGTCGCGGCGGAGACCAAATGGCCCTGCTAGGCATCGAAAACTCCCTCGACGACTTCCGCCGCATCATGGAACAGGCCGAGGATGCCGACCGCGCCTTCCGCCGCTTCCAGGATCTTCAGGACAACATCGGCCAATCCGCCGCCGAGTTTCGTTCCGCCAAGGAGGCTCTCGAAGGCATTCTCAAATCTCTTCGTTCACAACTCGACCGCTTTCTTGCCGGGCAATACGACCAGAAGAATCTCAAGACGGACGCAACCCTCAAAAAATGGCAAACCTCACATGAACCGTTCCATTGGTTTGTGGAGTTTTACGGCATTATGAATTCCGGCGGGTTTGATGTCATTGTTGGGAATCCGCCTTATGTGGAATA
>RDZR01000078.1 GCA_004294095.1 Verrucomicrobiota bacterium | reverse complement strand
GACATCGTGTGCGGTTGCCAATTTGTGAGTGTGTCATTTTGATTCAGAAATGAAATATTTCATTTCTTCACCCTGCGGGCTTCGTCTAAAATGCTGGCGCATTGTTCTATTAGAAAGCCACGATCTGATGAAACAAGTGTCGAATAATCGCTTGCCAGTTTGGGTCGGCTTCGATTGATTTGTCCATGGCAGATATTTCACTCGGACTTTCATTTGACGATGTCTTGTTAGTGCCTGGGCTTAGCGATATTTTACCTGCTCAAGCGGATCTTCGCACGCAAGTCACCTCTGGCATTCCATTGCTGATTCCCGTGGTTTCGGCAGCGATGGATACCGTCTCGGAACATGATTTAGCCATCGCACTGGCGCGAGAAGGCGGCATGGGCGTGATCCACCGCGCGTGCGGCATTGATGAACAAGCGGCGATGGTTTCACGCGTCAAACGCTCGGAAAATGCGGTGATTCAGAAACCGCATACTGTGCGCAAGGAGGAAACGGTCGAGCGCGTGATTGAAATTATGGCGCAAAATGGGTTTTCCGGATTTCCCGTCGTGGACACCGACGGCCGCTTGGAAGGCATGGTCACTGGGCGCGACGTGCGTTACCTCGATCGTCCTGAAATGAAAGTCGCGGAAGTGATGACTCCGCTATCACGGCTTGTCACTGCGCCGCCGAATACGGGGTTAGAAGAAGCGCGGCGCGTGCTCTATCAGAACCGGATCGAGAAATTGCCATTGATTGATGGTGACGGACGGCTGGTGGGATTGATTACTGGATCGGATATTGAAAAACGGATAACATTCACTCACGCGGCCAAGGATGATAATGGCCAATTGCGCTGTGCCGGAGCAGTTGGCGTAGGCCCGGATTGCATCGAGCGAGGCCGCGCGTTGATCGCTGCTGGCGCGGACGCGTTATTCATCGATGCGGCGACGGGCCACACGCGGCATGTCATGCAAGTCATCGAGCAGTTGCGTGGTCTTTCGCAAGTGCCGGTGGTTGCTGGCAATGTGGTGACTGAGCAAGGGGCGCGGGATTTGATCAGCGCCGGAGTCAGTGCCGTGAAAGTGGGCGTGGGCCCGGGATCGATCTGCACCACGCGCGTCATTTCCGGAGTGGGCATGCCACAATTTTCCGCGATCCGCAATGTGGCGGATGTGTGCCGCGCTGCGGGAGTGATGGTCATCGCCGATGGTGGCATCCGCTACTCGGGAGACATCGTCAAAGCACTCGCCGCGGGTGCGGATCTGGTGATGCTTGGTTCATTGCTGGCCGGCACTCGCGAAAGCCCTGGGCAAACAGTGCAATCTCAAGGCCGCCGCTTTAAAACGTATCGTGGCATGGGCTCCATTGCCGCGATGCAAAAAGGCGCGGGCGATCGCTACGGGCAAAATAGTTCGGGCAAACTGGTGGCGGAAGGCGTCGAAGGCCGCGTGCCATACAAAGGGCCGCTGTCCGATGTGATTTTCCAATTGATGGGAGGGGTGCGATCCGGCATGGGCTATGTGGGTGCGGCAAACTTCACCGAGCTTCGCGAAAAAGCGCAGTTCATTCGCGTCACTGCGGGCGGCCTGCGGGAAAGCCACGTGCACGACATCGTCATGACGGAGGAGCCTACCAACTATCAGCCGCTGAGCTAAATTATTTTTTGTTAGATCGTTTTTTTTAAATCAAATTTCATGGAAGAATCCCAGCACGTCGCCGTCCTCGACTTCGGCTCCCAATACACACAACTCATCGTGCGCCGCGTGCGCGAGTTAGGCTACTTTGCAAAGCTGTATGTGTTAGAAGATTTCCCTAACATCGGGAAACCAGCAGCCATCATTCTATCAGGTGGGCCGAAGAGCACGAGTGATCCAGATGCGCCTGATTTGAACTTTGAATTGCTCACGGGCTTCGGCGTTCCGGTGTTGGGCGTGTGTTATGGCATGCAGTTGTTGAACCGCAAATTTGGTGGGACCGTGCAAGCGAGTGACCGCCGCGAGTATGGACCTGCGGCCTTGGTGATTGAGGATGGCGGTGGGCTATTTTCAGGAATTTCTAACAGCTCGCAAGTATGGATGAGCCATTCAGATACGGTGAAGCTATTGCCGGATGGCTGCCGCGTGCTGGCCAGCAATCAGCACGGCACGGCGGTGGCATTGCAATGGGATGCGCGATGCTTTGGCATTCAATTCCACCCGGAGGTGACTCACAGCCACGAAGGATTGGCCATCCTGAGAAATTTTTTGGCGATGGCCGAGGATCTTCAGCCATTTGTGATTGAGGATTTTAAACGCGATCTGATTGCCAGCATACGCCAGCAAGTGGGCGATAAGCAAGTCGTCTGCGGTGTATCGGGCGGAGTCGATAGCACGGTGCTTGCCGTTTTGCTGCATGAGGCGGGTGCCAATGTGCGCGCGATTTTTGTGGATCACGGCTTGATGCGGAAAAATGAGGGAGAGGAGGTGCGTCACAATTTTCAACGCCTCGGCGTGCCGATCGAGACGGTGGATTGCGCTGAGAGATTTCTAACAGCTCTGGATGGAGTGGATGATCCCGAGAAAAAACGCGTCATCATAGGCAATCTTTTCATCGATGTATTTTGGGATGCGGTGGGGGATGCGGAGTTGCTTGCTCAAGGCACGCTTTATCCGGACGTGATCGAGAGTGCGTCGAATGCGAATTCCAAGGCATCCAAAATTAAGACTCACCACAATCGAGTGGATCGTATCCTTGAATTGCAGGCGCAGGGAAAAGTGTTAGAACCGCTTGCCGAGTTATTCAAAGACGAAGTGCGTGCGCTTGGGATTTCACTCGGAATTGATGAGGATATTCTCAATCGGCATCCATTTCCCGGCCCGGGCCTTGCGGTGCGCTGCCCTGGCGTGATCACGCAAGATCGGTTAGACATCATCCGCGAGTGCGATGCGATCTTCATCGGGAAGTTGAAAGAACACGGCTGGTATCATCGCGTTTGGCAAGCGTATGCCGGCCTCATCCCAGTGAAAACGGTGGGAGTGAAAGGCGATGAGCGAAGTTATGAGTGGGCGATTTCCTTGCGAGCCGTGGTCTCAGAAGATGCGATGACGGCAGATTGGGTGGAGCTGCCGCCGCTGCTGCTTCGCGAAACGAGCCATCAGATTCTCAATCAAGTCAAAGGCATCAATCGCGTGCTTTACGATATTTCTACCAAACCACCTGCAAGCATTGAATGGGAGTGAGCGCATTTTCTAACAATTTTCGATGATTAACCGCGAGACATTAAAGATCGCCAAGGAAACATGGCGGCGTTTCATGCAAGCGCTGAAATGGTTGGTTCAGTCGAAGTCTGGCACCCGAGCAATCATCTTTTTTGCGATGCTGTTAGGTCTAATGATTGCGATCAACGGACTCAACGTCATCAATAGTTACGTCGGGCGCGATTTCATGTCTGCGATCGAAAACCGGAATCAAGAGGCGTATTACAAATTTCTGTTTCTTTATTTGGTTGTCTTCGGTTTATCGACCGTCGTGGCCGTTTTTTTTCGATTCACTGAAGAGCGCCTTGGCATTCTGTGGCGTGAGCAGATGACTGGGCAAATGTTAGATTATTACATGGATGAGCGGAAATACTATCAGCTTACCATGATGAATTCAGTTGCCAATCCGGACCAGCGGATCGCTGAAGACGTCAAGGCGTTCACATCCACCACGCTCTCGTTCACGTTGTTGATTTTGAATGGCACGGTGACTGCGATTTCATTTTCTGGGGTGCTGTGGTCGATCAGCCCCAAGCTATTCGTAATCGCGGTGCTTTACTCAGCATGCGGCAGTTTGCTAACGATTTATTTGGGCAAACGATTGATTCGTTTGAATTACCAGCAATCGGACTTGGAGGCAAATTTCCGTGCGGAGTTGATTCATGTTCGTGAAAATTCGGAGTCGATTGCGTTGGCCCATCGCGAGGGACGTTTTCGGGCGCGGTTGCACAAGCGGCTGTATTTGTTGGCATTAAATTTCCGTGGGCTGATCCGGGTGAATCGCAATCTGGGATTTTTCACGATCGGATACAACTACATGATCCAGTTGATTCCGGCGATGATTGTTGCGCCATTATTCATCGCTGGAGAGGTGAAAGATTTCGGTGTCATCACCCAATCGGCGATGGCGTTCGCGATGCTGTTAGGAGCATTTTCTTTGATTGTGAATCAATTCCAATCGATCTCCGCATTCACGGCGGTGACGGCGCGATTGTATCAATTGAATGATGCGATGCATGCGGCAGAAAATTTTCCGACGTGCTCATTTCAAACGGAAGTGGCCACTGATCGCCTCGTTTATGAAGACGTAACGCTGCACAATTCCGATCTAACAGAAGTGCTTATTTCCAAGCTCACGATGCAAGTAGAGCGCGGCCAATGCTGGTTAGTGACGGCACCGGATGAGGCGAAGGTCGCACTTTTTCGAGCGACGGCTGCGGTGCGTGAATGCGGTGGAGGTAAAATTTTGCGTCCAAGTTTGGATGAGCTGCTGTTTTTACCAGAGCGCCCGTATTTGCCGCCGGGCACGCTGCGGGAGATTTTATTGCGGACTGGAATGGAAAACACCATTGAGGATGATCAGATTGATCGAGTTCTCACCACGCTCCATTTGGAAAGCGCGTTGGAACACGCGGGTGGGCTGGATCAGGAAAATGATTGGGACGAGATCTTTTCGATTGGTGAGCAGCAGTTGATTGCGGTGGCGAGATTGTTATTGGCCAAGCCGTCATTTGTTTTTTTAGATCGGCCGGGAAGTTCATTGGCCAAGCCAGTCGTTGGTCATGTGTTAGAGTTGCTGAAAAAAGCAAACATTGGCGTGATGGTGCTTTCCAAAAATGGCGAATCCCGCCTGCGCTACGATGCAGTTCTTAAAATTGCGGAAGATGGATCATGGCAAATTCAGAATGCCCCGCCTGCGAAAATGTGAGGCCGCGAGGTTATGCGTGGCGCTGCAAAAGTTGTTCTGTTAGAGCGCGTAAATAATGAGCTTGGGTGCCAAATGGCTGAAGTGCGTTGAGTGCGTGCTGCGTGATTTTTTCCGCCTCGGCGCGTGCTCCATCTAATCCAAGAAGTGCCGGGTAAGTGGCTTTGTTAGATTTGATGTCTTTGCCTGCTGTTTTTCCTAACACTTCGGTGCTTTGGGTAAGATCGAGAATGTCATCAATGATTTGAAATGCGAGACCGAGTGCTTGGCCAAATTTTGTGAGTTGAGCGAGTGCTTCTGCGGTGGCATCGGCAGTCATGGCGCCCAAGCGCACGCTGCAAGTGAGCAAGGCGGCGGTCTTAGCTCGGTGGATGGCTACGAGCTGAGAGTGATCAATTGCTTTTCCCTCGCTTTGCAAATCTAACACTTGCCCACCAATCAATTGTTTGCTGCCACTGGCATCTGCTAGATCGATCAAAAAATCAGATGTCTTCCAACGCTGAGTGGCTGCGGTATCTGCGAGCGAACGGAATGCCGCGGTCAGCAAAGCATCGCCACAGAGCACCGCGATGCCTTCGCCATAAACTTTATGACATGTCGGGCGGCCACGGCGCAAATCATCGTCATCCATGCATGGCAAATCATCATGCACCAATGAATAGGCATGGATCAGCTCGACGGAACAAGCGGCGGGCAGTGCTTTTGTTAGATCGCCGCCGCATGCTTCGGCCGCAGCCAAGCACAGAATGGGTCTTAGTTTTTTACCACCGGAAAAAACGCAGTAGCGCATTGCTTCGTGAAGCACGCTCGGCTCAGTTTCCGCTGGCGGTAAAAAGCGATCTAACGCCTCATCCACTTGCTTTGCGGAGCTTTTTAAAAAATCAGTTAGATCCATGTTAGAGAAGCTCGGCGATTTGCACCGCATTGAGAGCGGCACCTTTGAGCACTTGATCACCAACGACCCATAAGTCCAACGCATTTTCAAAAACCAGATTTTTGCGGATGCGGCCGACGCGGCAATCGTCTTGAAGTGTGGTATCTAACGGAACTGGATAGAGCGCGCGCGAAATATCATCTACGACGATGATGCCCGGCTTGCCTTCGTAAGCAGCGCGCGCGGCATCGGCAGTGATGGACCGCTCGAACTGTGCGGTGATGGAAACGGAATGTGAGCGATAAACTGGCACGCGCACGCAAGTGCACGAGACGCGCAGGTCTGGCAAATTCATGATTTTTCGGCCCTCATGCAGCATTTTCAATTCCTCCTTGGTGTAGCCATTCTCCGTGAATTGATCCACTTGAGGAATCACGTTGAATGCGATCTGGCGTGGATAGACGCTGGGGGTAAATTCAGTGCCTTGGGTGATGGCGCTGACCTGATTTTCCAGCTCAATGATGCCTTGGGCCCCGGAGCCCGAGACCGCCTGATAGGTCGAGGCGATGATGGAGCGCAATCCAAATGCTTCGTGCAGCGGAGCCAATGCCATCAAGGAAATGATCGTCGTGCAGTTGGGATTAGCGATGATTCCTCGCGGGCGGTGATGCACCGCGTGGGCATTGATTTCTGGCACGATCAATGGCACATCGTCATCCATCCGGAAGGCGGATGAATTATCAATCACCACCGCTCCTGCTTTGGCCGCGGAGGGTGCGAATTCTAACGATCTGCCGCCGCCCGCGCTGAAGAGTGCGATGTCCACGCCAGCAAATACATCGTGAGTGAGCGTTTGCACGACGATCTCCTCGCCGCGAAAGATCATTTTTTTCCCAGCCGAGCGCGAAGAGGCAAAGAGACTTAATTTACCTAACGGAAAATTTCTTCTTTCGAGGCATTTGATTAAATCGAGGCCAACGGCACCAGTGGCACCAACGATTGCGACGTGAGGATGATTCATAAAGTTGGATAAGAAATGGTTGAAGAAAAAAGGCACGATCCCGTGTGAGAGACGTGCCTTGGATACTAGATTGTTAGATTTGAGAAATTATTTTTCGTTGGCACGTCCGGTGTAGGAATTGTCCTCGGTTTTAACGTGGATTTTTTCACCCACATTGATGAACAGCGGAACTTGCACCACCAGGCCAGTTTGCATGATGGCTGGTTTATAGACGTTGTTGGCGGAGTCACCTTTCACGCCATCTGACGATTCCGTCACGGTCATGATCATGGAAAGTGGAAGTTCGACGGCGACAACCACGCCATCGGCAATCATCAGGTTATAAAGTTGGCCTTCGATCAGATAATTTTTGACCCCTTCGATGAGATCTTCGAAGACGAGTGCATCTTCATAAGTATTCGGATCAAGAAAATGGTATCCGCTACTATCTTTATAGGAGTATTCGTGGGGAGTGCGCTCGAGCACCACGCCTTCGACTGAGTCGTTCGAGGTCATGCGCAGGTTGAATACCTTTTTGGTGGCAACGCTGCGGATTGACATTTGCACGTAGGACGCCATGCGCGGCGGGGTCTTCAGCTCGTGATCGATCACTAAGCAGACTTCGTTGTTATGACGGACGGCGTGTCCTTTGCGGAGGTTGATGATTGGTGTGCTAGCCATGACAGGTCGCGAGGGATAGGATGCCAAGGGAGGGTTGGCAAGCCCGGAGTTTCAGAGAGAGAATCGAGGGAGAAATTTTTATGGCAGCGTCACCCGCACTCTGCCGAAGCGCGGAACGGTCGTCACACTGGGGGTTTCTGTAAAGAGCACACGTTCCCACAAGCCATCAATTTGGGTAACGCTTTCACTGCCTGTTAGAGGAACGAAGCCATTGAGCGTGGTCGATCCTTCCACCGCGTAAAGTAGGCCTGAGCCTTTGCGCCTCAAGTATTCGATGCGCAGAGGAGCGCCAACTCCGACGAGACGTGGCAGACCCGCAGCGCCGAGGGCAGGCAATGTCCTGACATCGGGAGCGCTGCCATCAAGATTGAATGCGTATTTGATAACATTTCGCACGGCATCGCCAAAGGGCATCGCATCAGGCGCGGCACTCGGCCCGACAAGTGATTCGCTAGCAGCCCATGCCAGATATTGGTCAAGCGGCGTGATGCCGATGCCGGTGACTTGAAAAGTGTAGGATGCCGCATCTCCCGGCGCGTTGCTTGAGATGGTGATCAATGCGTTGCGATCGCCGCCGGCGGTGGGAGTAAATTGCACGGTGAACGTCGTCGTTGCGCCTGTGGCGACCAGATTGTTGACAGGCCCTGAGACAGCGAAATCGCCAGCATGGCTGCCGGAATCCACAATTGAGCTGATGTTGAGGCTGGAATTTCCAGAATTGGCGATGGTGAAAATGAGCGAATTAGACTCGCCGAGTTTAATTGAGCCTAAGGAAATAGGTGATGGTGAGTTATCCGGAATTGCAGTTGAGTTCTGGCTTATTTGGATGGATGGCTCTAACGGAAGAGGGGTTGTGAACGATAAAATTTCACCAAGTTGCAGGTTTGGATTTTCAGCACTTAGCGCGGTTGCGCGGAAATAGTATGTCTGATTTCCAACGAGGCCGGAAATGCTGGCTTGAAAAGGCAAGGTGCCAGGATTTGCGGCCACTGAGCCAGCCGCTGCTGTGGTAAAGGTGGCCAACGTCGGCGATGTGCCGTATTGGAAACCTACCGTCGTGGGAAAACTACCCGGAGCGACTTGGCCGTTGAGCGTCGCAGACGATTGGCTGACGGATGTCGCAGCAGCCGTGGTGACATCTGCGGCGAAGAGAATACGGAAAATTTGGCCAGCGCCTCCGCGTTGACCGTTGGGCTGCTGCCCGCCATCACGAGTGACTCCATAAAGTGAGCCATCGGCCGCGCGGATCATGCTCGCTTGGGGTGCTGCACCGGTTGCAAAATCCATGTCGCGTAAATGATTAAAAGAGCCAGCAAGGGAAATCCTATAAAGCGTCCCGAATGAGTTAGTTCCGCCTTCGCTAGTGCTGCCATAAAGGAAGCCATCGGCTGCTTGCACCAGCCCGCCGATCGGCCTACGGCCTCCAGTCAGTGCGTTAAAGTTGTGCAGTGTGGTGTGTATGCCAGCCGAAGTGACGCGAAAAATGGTGCCGACTCCACTTGCACCACCCGCAGAAGTAGTTCCATAAAAATGCCCATCCGTGGCTTGCAAAAGCTCGCCTAATGGGCTGCTGCCATTGGTGAAATTAAATTGAGCCAAGGTGGTAATCGCCCCGCCATTCGTAATGCGAAAGACTGTCCCTAAGCTACTACTTCCACCACCGATGGTCGTTCCATATAAATTTCCATCACTGCCTAGGATGAGGCCAGTGTAAGGTGATAATCCATTAGTTCCACTAAATGTGCTTAAGCTTGAGTAAGCTCCAACAGGTGATATGCGAAATACATTGCCGAAGTCCTGATCCTCCCCAAATGAATTGGTTCCATAAAAATTTCCATCATTGCCTCGCACGAGTCCAGCCAAGGGAGTTTGGCCGATTTCATTCGAAAGTGAGACCAAGGTGGTAATCGCGCCCGCCGGCGTGACTTGGAAAACCGTGCCTACCAGATTGGCACCACCGGCACTCGTCGTCCCGAAAAAGTTGCCTGCTGTATCTTGCACCAAATGGCCAACAGGAGCCTTGCCATTTGTCCCATTAAAATTTGCGATATTGTTCAAGGTGCCATCCGCTAAAAGTCGGAAAATGGTTCCTGCCCCTTGGCTGCCACCTTCTGAAGTGGTGCCGTAGAAAGTGCCATCTGTGGCTTGCATTAGCTTGGCGAGAGGTGCCGAACCGCCTTGGGAATTGAAGCTCGCAAGCGAGGTGAACGCGCTGGAAGTATTGATCGAAAAGACGGTCCCTTTGTCGTTGGTTCCGCCTTGCTTAGTGGTCCCGTAGAGCACATTTCCTGATGCTGGGCGGAACAATGCGGATCCCGGTGCACGGCCATTGGTTCCGTTAAAGGTATGCAAAGAGGTGATCGCTCCGGCAGGGGTCATGCGGAAAATGTTGCCCGTCTCGCTCGCCCCAGCCGCAGGCGTTGTGCCGTAAAAATTCCCATCGCTTCCACGCACGAGCTCCGCTTCTGGCGCGAGACCATTGGTGCCATCGAAGTTGACTAAATGGTTGATCGAGCCACCCGCTATCGGCATCCGGAAAACAGTGCCAAACTGGGAAGTCCCCCCAAAACTCGTCGTCCCATACAAATTTCCATCTGCTCCTTGAACCACTCCGGCCAGCGGGAAACCACCTTGGCTGCCTGAAAAACTGAAAATCTGCGTCAAGCCCCCAGTCGGAGTGAGCCGGAAAACATTGCCTTCATCGTTGCTACCACCTTGATAGCAAGTTCCATAAAAATTTCCGTTCGTCGCCAGAAAAAGTGGTGCTTGTGGAAACTTGCCCGTCGCTGCCGAAAAGCTGGCGAGCAGTGAATATGTGCCACTTTCAGAGATCCTAAATACTACGCCTAGGTTATTTGCGCCACCGGCAGAGGCTGTGCCATAAAAAAATCCGCTGCTATGGAGCACTAGCTCCGCGAGTGGTTTACTGCCATTGGCTCCATTAAAATGATGCAATACCGTGAGCACTCCGGCGGTGGTCACTCGGAAAATCGTGCCATGGCCATTAAGCCCACCTTCACTTGTCGTTCCAAATAAATCATTCGTGCTCGAAACGGCTAAGCCCGCTTCGGGGAAACGTCCATCGAGATCGGTCAAATGCGCAATCGTTGTGATCTCTCCTGCGGGTGTCATGCGAAAAATCGTGCCATTTCCCGACACCCCGCCGCGTGAGGTGGTCCCATAAAAATCTGCCCCAACTTGCACGACGCTCGACGATGGACTCTCCGGCCCACGGACAAATGCGGCGATCGGCTTGTAAGCAAAACCCGCACTCACATCGTGAACCGTTGAGCAAGCAAGCAATGCCATCAGGCAACGAAGCGCATTAAGTCTCTTGCATTTTTCGGGACTATGAATCATACATTGTGCAATTTAAGTTGGGCCATGCTAAGCATATTGCAACACCGTTTTTTATCAATTCGCTCAGTCCATCTCTACCGTCAGATCACCGCCTAAACTTTCAATCGCCATTCTCACTGCTGATGGAGAAATGGCTTCTGGCACCGATAAAATGACTTGAGCGCGGAACATCCACTGCCCAGTCATCGGGGCGCTTTCCAATCGCGTTTCTAGGGACTCGATATTCCCGCCTGCCCTCGCAATCGCCGCTGTCATTTCACGGACGATGCCTTTGCGGTCCAAACCTAGCACTTCGAGCTGATACTCTTTCAAGTCATCATGCTGAAGTGCGAGCGTTTGGTGGTGAAAAAATGTCATGCTCGGCAGTGATTCTCGCAACGAGTGCATCAATTCACCCACCGTTTGCTCCTCGCACTCGATGCGCGCAAGCCCAGCAAATTGTCCAGCCATATTCGCCATGCGGCTCTCCAGCCAGTTGCCACCATGATTAGTTACCAGATCGGCCATGGCGTGCACCAAGCCCGGCTGGTCATCACCCAGCAATGTTAAAACGACATGACATTTCATCGCCTAACTTTATCCAATGATCAGACTTCAGCAAATTGAATTTCACGGTTCATTGACGCATCGTGGGCAATCCGTCGTTAGTCCTGCAACAGAGGTGCTTTTGGTAATTTCATCGCAGAGGGAAAATAGTGCCAAAAGAAACGATCCCCTAAATCCATAATTTACAAAATGATCGCGTGGTTACTTTTAACAAACGATTCATGCTTGCAACCTCTCGACTCGCGGCTTTTCTGAAGCCGTGGATGTGATCACCATTCTGGGAGCAAGGCAGCATTTTCTAAAAAATCTCCAGCTTGAAATTCCAAAACATCAGTGGGTCACCATCACCGGGCCCAGCGGATCGGGAAAATCATCGCTGGCCATCGATACTCTTTATGCGGAGGGCCAGCGCCGCTATGTGGAATCGCTCTCGATCTACGCCCGCCAGTTTCTCGATCAACTCGAAAAACCCGACGTCGATTCCATCGAGGGCCTCAGCCCAGCCATCGCCATCGAGCAACGTGGCAGCACGGCCAATCCACGATCGACCGTCGCCACCTCAACAGAAATTTACGATTACCTGCGCGTCCTGTGGGCGGCCTGCGGCGTGCCTCATGATCCGCTCACTGGCACGCCACTCGAGCGCATGACGGCGGAGGACATCATGCGCGCCATCACCGATCTAACAGAAGGAACCAAAGTCGTTCTTCTAGCAGAAGTGCCAAGTGAGGAACTCGACGATCCGCAGCGCTGCCTGCGTGACATTGCGCGCTCCGGCTTCGTCCGCGTGCGAGTGGGAGGCGATGTTTTGGAAATTGAAGAAGCACTGGCAGCTTGGCCGATTGGGCCGACTCAGCTTGAGATCGTCGTCGATCGATTTGTGATTCGTCCTGGTATTGAATCTCGCCTGGCCGATTCGGTGGAAACGGCGCTTCGCCTGTGTGGCAGCCAGGCGAGAATTTCTACCCAAGCCCCAGATCAATCCGCATGGCGGGATCATTCATTCCAGACGGCATATCGCAATCCCTCGACGGGCGAAATTTTAGAGCACCTCACGCCCAAACATTTTTCATTCAACTCTCCACTCGGCGCTTGCCCGGTGTGCCAAGGCTTGGGCACGGAAGTGATTTCTGATCCATCGTTGTTAGAAAATGCGCCGCCGAAATCCACCAAACGCAAGCTACAAAATGAAGCTCATTTAGCACCATGCCGAGCTTGTGGTGGTGGCAGACTTAAGCGCGAGTGGCTCGCAGTCAAGCTCAGCGCAGGGCAGGGGAGCTCGCTTGGGATTGCCGAATTTTGCCAACTGGACGTGGCCGCCGCTGCTGCGTGGATGGGAATTTTTGGTAAAAATACGCCGCCGCAGTCAGTTGCCAAGCGCCTCGCCGATGATGTGATCAAACGCTTGAACTTTTTGTTAGAAGTCGGCTTGCACTACCTTGCTTTGGATCGCTCTAGCGCGACTCTATCAGGTGGCGAATCTCAGCGCATTCGCCTCGCCTCACAACTCGGGGCTGGGCTTTCTGGCGTGATCTATGTGTTAGATGAGCCCAGCATCGGTCTGCACGCCAGCGACACCAAACGCCTGATTTCTGCGTTGCGAAAACTGCGGGATTTGGGCAACACGCTCATCGTCGTCGAGCACGATGAAGAGATGATCCGTGCAGCGGATTGGTTGATCGATTTAGGCCCGGGCGCGGGCCACCAAGGCGGCTATCTGTTAGGCTCTGGCAAGCCACTCGATGTCTCCTCACCGACGGGCGAGTGGTTGCGAAAAAAATCTTCTCCTTTGCTTACCCGTGAATCTAACAGATCAATTGTCACTGCACCCACCATCGAGATTCGAGGTGCCTCTGCGCATAATTTGCAGGACATCGATGTCAGCATTCCGCTCAAGTGCATCGTTTGCCTTTGCGGCCCGAGTGGCAGTGGGAAATCGACGTTGATCCACGCAATTTTAAAACCAGCACTTGAGCATTTTTTACGCAAAGAAAAACAAAGGAAATCGGGTGCCGCGAGCATTGCAGGCTTTGAAACGATCGAGAAATTAGTCGTCGTCGATCAATCGGCGATAGGTAAAAGTCCACGATCCAATCCCGCCACATTTACTGGGCTGTTTGATCTCATCCGCGAATTATTTTCCAAGCTCCCACTCGCTCGTCAGCGTGGGTATGGCACGGCTCGTTTTAGCTTCAATGCTCATGGAGGCCGCTGCGAACGCTGCCAAGGGAACGGGCGTCTTAAAATTGAAATGCACTTCTTGCCAGATGCATGGATCGAATGTCCAGCCTGCCAAGGAAAGCGCTTCAATCGTGAAACTCTGGAAGTCACCTACAAGGGAAAATCGATCTCGGATGTGCTCAATCTAACAGTCGATGATGCATTGGTCTTTTTTCGCCCTGTTCCCAAAATGTTTCGCATTCTAACAGTTCTGGAGCAGTTAGGTCTCGGATATTTGCAGTTAGGCCAGCCAGCAAATACGCTCTCCGGTGGCGAGGCGCAGCGCTTGAAGCTCGCCGTGGAACTTGCACGACCGCACATGCCACACACGCTCTATCTGTTAGATGAGCCAACCACTGGCCTCCACTTTGGCGATGTCGAGCGGCTGCTGCAGGCGATCAGGAAACTGCGTGATGAAGGGCACAGCATCCTCATCATCGAGCATCATCTGGATGTGATTTCCGCCGCAGATTGGGTCATTGAGCTAGGACCTGGCGGTGGACAATACGGCGGCCAACTCATCGCCTCGACCACGCCTGCGATGCTGCGCCAGATGCCATCCTCGCCCACGGGCCAAGCACTCATTGGGCAATTTCAAGCACACTCGCCGCTAGACGCTTGATTGGGCGTTGCCATCGTCAAAAATCGTGGCTAATTTGCTGCTTTATGACGTTGACGAAATCAATCGCATGTGCCGTGGCCTTGCTGCTCGCCCATTTCCAAGCATGCCATGCGCAATCGGCACCTGTGGGCGATACTCGTCCCGTCAATTCGCCGGCTGATCAATCAGCGGGCACGGCGAGTGCCAGCGATGGGGCGATCATGACGCGAAAAGACGCACGCACCATCACGATGAAAATTCCGGCCCCGCGCGGCCAAATTGTCGATCGCTTGGGCGAGCCGTTGGCTCAAAATGTGGTGGCATACCAAATCGGCTTGCAATTCCGCCAATTTGATAAAGAGGGACCAAGCGAAATTCTAACATGGGCAAAAGAGCAAATGGCCGCGTTGGCTCCTCATTTTCCTAATTTGAACATCCCGAGTGATGAAGTGCTGTTAGCCCACTACCGAGATCGCCGCTGGCTGCCACTTTTGCTCACCGAGCAATTGGACGATAAGGAAATCAAAAAAATCGAACCCAGCCTCACCAGCGGCTTAGTCGTCCAGCCACTTTACCGTCGCTATTATCCGGGGGGGGAACTTGCCGCTCACATCGTCGGCTATGCCGGAAGCGTGGGGAAATTGCCGACTGGCCCGATCAATTTTAACGAACCTCTCTGGGAAGAAAGCGAAGGGCGCGCGGGCTTGGAAAAATTATTCAACCAAGAGCTCAGCGGAGATCCCGGGATGAAAAAGCTGCTGTTTGATGAAGCCGGCAACAAATTGTTAGAAGAGCAAGTCAAGCGGCCGCGACCAGGCGGCACCGTCGTGACCACTCTGAATCGCGATTGGCAGGAGCTAGCAGAAAAAACGCTCCGCAATGGCTGCCGGCGAGGAGCATTTGTGGTGATTGATGCGATCAGTGGAGAAGTGCTCGTCATGGCTTCGCGCCCTTCATTCGATTTGAATGCATTTGTTCCCGGCATTTCGGAAGTGGACTTCAAGGAATTAAATGAAGACCCCTCGCAGCCGCTGTTTGGCCGAGCCTTTCAATCTGCCTATCCGCCGGCCTCCACTTATAAGGCAGTCGTTGCCCTCGCCGCGCTCAATGAGGGAGTGGTCACGGAAAAATCGACCATTTATTGCCCGGCATCCATTCGCATCGGCCGCACGACGTTTCGCAATTGGAGTAAAACACCGGAAGGCTCAATCAACGTGCGCCGTGCCATTGCGAGATCCACTAACACATGGTTCTATCAAGTTGGCATTGATATGGGTGCCGAACCATTTTTAAGTCTCTCGCGCCGCCTCGGTATGGGAGAGCGCAGCGGCCTGCCATTGATCGGTGAAACTGCCGGCTTGGTGCCCAGCAACGAATGGATGCTCAAGCACGAAAAACGCCGCATTCTCGATGGGGATACTGCAAATTTATCCATCGGCCAAGGCAGCTTACTCGCATCTCCGCTGCAAGTTGCCCAAGCCATGGCTGGCATCGCAAATGGCGGCGCCTTGCCACGGCTGCAATTGATCCGCCAAGTGCATGACACTCGCGGCCGCGTGGTCAAAGTCACGATTCCTGAGCAAAAAAATTCGTTGGGAGTTAATGAAAAATCAGTCAAAATTGTGCAAAATGGCATGAGCGATGTCGTCAATTCTGGTGGCGGCACCGGACAGTCTGCCGGGCTCAGTTACACCAGCCTGTGCGGTAAAACGGGAACTGCTCAGTGGGGCCCCAAATCGAAAAATCAACGCCTTGCATGGTTCGCGGGATTTTTGCCCAAAGAAAATCCACGCTACGCTTTCGCCGTGCTTTACGAGGGCCGCCCAGGAGAAACAGTCTCCGGTGGACGGATGGCCGCACCGATGGTGAGACGCTTTTTTGAAGGTGTGAAAAAAGACATCAAAGAAGAAATCGCTCCGCCTAAAAAGGCTCTCGTCGTTTCTGAAGACGGTGAGCCAGAAGATCCCGCTGCGGAATCCGAGGCGGATTCAATTGAAGACGGAGCTCAAGAAGTTTCTGATGAAGTGGCAGACGAAATTTCTGACGAAGAAGTCACTGATGGCAGCGAGGTGGCGGAAGATCCAAATGCTCCGGACATTGGCGCGCTTCGTGCCTTACCAGTTGACGAGTTAGAAACCGATGCCGCAGAAGAACGCCCGCTGAGCGATGAGCTGGAAGCAGAGCAACAAAGCGATGCTATCGCTCCCGAAATAAAGCCGGAGAGAGCCATTCCCGTAGGCGAAGACGAGATCATCCAGCAACCGGTTGAAGAGCCTTAAATAAAGCACAGAAGTAATTTTCTGGCAATATCACAGCATTGCATGCCATGTATCATCATGTGACAGCAGGTTGGTGGATTTTACTTTGGTAAATTGAAATTTGACTCGGAAAGGTTTGTGCGTCATCAGTGTCAACAATGAAAACTGCGACAATTCGTCAAGCTCAGCATCATCTTTCCAAGTTGGTGGATGAGGTGATTGAAACTGGAGATGGGGTGGTGCTTACTCGACGCGGCAAAGAAGTGTGTAAGATTATTCCCATGGCCCCGCTAGTATTGGAAAAAGTGGATTGGAAAAAAATCGTTTCCGGGATGGATGAGTGGATCGAGGAGATGCCGAAGTTTGACCATGGGGTGGTTGAGAAATTGCGCGAAGAGGAGCGCTTTTGAGAAAGAACAGAGCAATGATAGGTTGTGATACCAGTTTTTTGATCAGCGTTTTTGTAAGGGACAAGAATCATCTGCGAGCTCGCTCTCTTCTATTCAATACCGATGAAGCGATTCACCTTTCGCGGCTGAATCAGCTTGAATTCCAAATTTCAATCCGGCGATTGATCGGCGCACAGCTTCTCGAGGAAGCGCAGGCATTGCGCGCGATCAGAGAATTTGAGGCAATGATGCATGTCGGGGCTTTCGTGGATTCCAAAACGTTGGAAACGAGTGTCTGGGATACGGCATTGGATTTGTCGCGCCGTTATTCTTCCGCGTTTTTGGTCCGCAGCCTGGATGTCTGGCAGGTGGCCTTTGCGTTGGAAATGGGCATGGGTGAATTCTGGACTTTTGATGATCGCCAAGGGCAGCTGGCGGACGCAGTGGGGCTAAAGGTTAATTCTTGAACCCATGGTCATCTTCCTTGCTCCGATACGCTTGATCGATGATTTTCTCCTGACAATTTACCATCAGCGCGATCCAATGATGAGCCATGTTGATGGGCGAGCTCGATGTGGTTTTACCAAATCGAACAACCGCTAGCAGCTTAGATTTTTTCGCTCGCTTTGCTCTGTTAGCCAACGGCGCGCTGGCGGCGGCTGCATAATCCTAACATGCTCATGCCAACCAACAACATGGAGCTAGGCTCTGGAATGACTGCGGCATCTAGGAAGTAAGTTATGCCATTATTGCCGAGCGTGTGCCTTGGAGTTGTGATTGGGCCTAAAGTGTAATCTGCGGAAACTGGAGTAGCCGCGTTAGCCGCTAAAGTGACGGTGTAAGCTCCTATGGAATCAGTCGTTCCACTGCCAATCACGTTGTTCGCTGCATCGTAGATATTCACCGTAGCTCCGACGGCTCTCGTCGTCGCCGAAGTATCCGTATAAACGAAGCCATAAGCAATGCGACTGTTCAATGAAGCATTGGCAAGGTGTTGAACTTGCGTGACACTCCCAGCAGCCCATCCGGCATCAAGAGTGCCGATGCCAGCGCTGTTAAAGCTGGTGGACATCATGCTATCGCGGTGCCCGCGCGGGTTTTGCATGCCAAACGTGCCTGTTCCCCAATCGACAGCCAGTGCCATGTGCATTGCTGCTGGGCTGGCAGGCCAGTTTGCTGCAATGTTTTCACCAACCCCCGTCCAATTGACTCCGGCATTGGTAAATCTGGCACCAAGGCTCGGAGCTCCAGCCACCGCATGAGGATTTGGGCTGGCTCCTGCGTCCAGCTCTACGCGCATCGAATATTGGTGGGCGGCCCAGCCGATGTTATTGCTCCAAGAGTATGCAGTAGCAGGCGTTAGAGCTTGGAACTCTGAGTAAAGTGTGCCGGGCCGAGTCTGGAAAAAATCCATGCTATTGCTAACAATATTAGACCCGAATGTATTTGTCCAAAAATTGGCTGAGTAATTTTGGCCACTCAGTAGCGTGCCAAGCGTGGCATTCGTATGCGAGGTCGAAAAATTATCATTGAACATCCGTGCTAACTCATTGACGGGATCGACACGAAACCGGTTGATCAAATCGAAGGATGCCTGTTCGCTCGCAGAAGCAGCACCGTAATCGACAATACCGACGACTGCAGCATCCGCCGAGAGTGGGAAACTTATGGCAAAAGAGAGTTGTAGGAGGAAATAATGGTTTTTCATATAGGTTTTTGAATATTTTTACTCGTGGATCACCGGTGGGGAACTGTCTTAAAGAGTCAGTAGGGGACTTTAGATGCGCCGCTGGAGAAGTCAAGTTTTAGAAAAAATATATAGAAACGGGTGATCATGGCTATTTTTTAGACCAGAAATCAATCGTGGATCACACGCACGCGCATGAAGCGCTTTGGTTCACTCGAGATGGGCAGGGTGTCTTTGATGGTGATTTCTGTGTGGCTGGGGAAATCAGTGGCGGAGACGACTGAGCTGTGGGCAAATCCATCTTCAGATGCCCAAATGGGCAGCCATGTGCCACTCAAGGCGTTATTGGCTTCCACCACGTAGCGGAGGCCTGCGGTTCCTTTGCGCACTTTGAATTTCATGGTTTGAAACGCGAGATCGGTAGTGCGGCCCAGTTCAGGAAGTTTCGCACGGTCGGGAGTGCCCGGATTGCCCAAAAATGCGTATTCCTCTAAATTTTTAAGACCATCTTCATCGGCATCCGCAAGCATTGCGTCCATGCTGTTAGGAAATGTTTGTGTGGTTTTCCAAGTATGGTAAGTGATAGCCGCGCTCGCGGAGTTGACGGTGAATGAAGTATCCACAATCAATCCATCCAGATCGGTGGCTCTGAGGGTGATCGTGCTGCTGCCGATACTCAGCGTATTTAATTCAAGCTGTGATCCAGCGATCGTGGCACTTACGACGGCTGGGTTGCTATTTTGGAAAACTTCATAGCGTAGCGGCGCAACGGGCAGGACAGATAGAATTTTGATGACGTTGGCTTGCACCATGCTGGCTGGTGCGGAGCTTGCATTCATCGGAAATTGCGGGAAAAGCACGGCCGGAGATGCCGAATTGATGGTGAGAGAGTAACTGCCAATCGGTTTTGAGTGAATCAGATCTGCGATGGCCAATGATGGGGTGGCCAAGCGCGCGAAGACGGTTTGCCCATCATTGAGTTCATCCAATTCGGCTGAGTTATCTGTGGTGTTGATGCGGAATTGAGTCCGCTGATTTTCGGGAGTGCCAGCGAGTTCAATCATCGAAAGAGTGCCCAAAATGTTCGGATAGCCGGCTTCTTTTTGAGCCGCGATGTCATTGATGGTGGTGCTAAAATTGCCACCGATGCCGGTGCCACGATAAAGGCCTGTTTCTAACCACCGGTCGGTATTGCGGCGGTGGAAAGCGGTGTTGTTGTATTTTCCGTTGCTGCTGTTGGTGGTGAAACGGCTGACGGTTTGCGGTGCGATGTGATCAAATAAAATGCAGTCGAGATCTCCAAGGGTGGTCGATATCCGCATGGTCGGGCCTTCTAAATTGGCCGTGAAAATCGGGGTGAGATCGATGATTTTTTGCGAGGTGGGCGTTGTATTCCACGCGGGGATTGGCGCAAGCAGGGTAGGGGAGCCGGATTGATTTTCCACCCGAATGGTGAAGGCTTGAGTGAGCGGTGAGCCGGTTTCTAAGTTGACGGTGTAAGTCATTGGATAAACGCCTGGCGCTGGGAAATTTCCGCTGAGAGTGAGTAATAATGGATCAAATGTGAGGCCGGCTGGCAGCGGGACAAGAGTCCTCGAGGTGATGGATGAACTGATATTTTCGGTAAAGATGTGGGTGAGTGGCGCGCCAGTGATGCCGACCAAATTACGCCTACTCGTGATGCCGTCGATCGTGGCAAATTCGGTATTTGAATCACCAATTGGGATTGCACTCGCCATCGGCCTGATATAGAAAATGTAGGTTCTCCCGCGCTTGACGAGCGGGGCAATCACATCGGTGGTGGTGGTCCCGGAGGAAGCGGTCAGGATTCGTGTGAATGGCTCCACTTCTGAATCACGCATGAAAATTTGGTAGGACGTCGCACCTGGAATACTTGCCCACGTGAGGCGGATGCGCTCTTCACTTCCGACAGCCGCTGCGGTGAATGTGTAAGCCGGAGTGGTGACTGAGGCGGGCGCGGCGTAAGGCGTGACATTCGAGCCACTCGGGCTTCCGGGCGTCGTCGGTTCGCTGCCTTTGTAGGTTCGCACTCGAAATTGATAAGACGTGGAGGGAATGATGCCAACTTTGTAGTCGCGTGATAGAATATTTTTAGCGGTGTTGCCAACGTAGATCCATGGACCGGATCCGATTTTTTGATCGATCGCAAAGCCGGTTTCAGTCGTCGAGTCTTCTGACCAAGTGAGCCTGATATGGAAAGGACTGATGGCAGTTGCGACCAAATTGAAAGGAGGATCAAATGCTTTGGTGCCTACTTCACCAATGTTCGAGGAGGCTGACCTGCGAGATGATGTTTCTGCAAAAACGCGAAATCTCAGGTTAGAATTTGCAGGTGCTCGATCCCAAGGCACGGAAAATTCATCCCCACGGTCAGAAGTGGAATTCGAAGCGAAGGAGCTTGAAAGATTGACGTAGTTTGCTCCATTAATGCTCACTTGAACCTGCCAGCGTGTTTCGGTGGTCGAATTGTCCGTCCAAAAGACCTTGACAAAGCGAGTTCCTATCGTGGCTCCTTCCGAATCAGCAAATGCGTAGCAATTGATCGGTGCATTGAGTTGCGCTTTTGCCGAGATGGCGCAGGTGAAGAGCACGATCAACACGCGGCATAATGGGAAAAATAGTTTCAGCATGGTATCGGTGAGGTTTTTTGGAATGTAGATGAAAAAAGCCGGATGAGAATGACTCTCACCCGGCTTGCTAAATGATTATGCCAAATGGATTGTGTTCATATGGCAGGAATTTGAATTAGTTTTGTCCAGGGCTCCAGTCTTCGGATGCGGCGGCAGCCAGATTGAACGCTTGCTCTAGGCCGACCATCTCGGAAGATGGGCGTAGGCTTTCGAAGCTCGCACTTTCTTTCTTAAGTTGCTCTTCGGAGTATCCGACGGCTTTGATGGAAAGTCCAATTCTGCGTTCAACTTTATCCACTTTGATCACGCGGGCTTCGATTTGCTCGCCCACTTTGATGATGTCTTTGACTTTTTCCACATGGTCTTCGCTGAGTTGCGAAATGTGGATCAAGCCATCGATGTCATCCTCAAGGCTGACGAATGCGCCGAAGGAAGCAATTTTCGCGACGGTGCCTTTGACCAAGTCACCCACTTTGAAGTGCTTGTCGATTTGGCTCCATGGATCGTTTTCGGTTTGTTTGACGCCGAGGGAAACGCGCTGATTCGCCTTATCAATGGCGAGCACGATCGCTTCCACTTCGTCGTTCTTTTTGAGAACTTCGGATGGATGATTGATCTTGCGTGTCCAAGACATGTCCGAAACGTGGATCATGCCGTCAATGCCTTCTTCAAGCTCCACAAATGCACCGTAGGCGGTGAGATTGCGGACGGGGCCCTTGATCGTCGCGCCCACTGGGTAGCGTAGCTCGATTTCGTCCCACGGATTGGCATCGAGTTGGCGCACGCCGAGCGAGATTTTTTGCTCCTCGATGCTGATGCCGAGCACGACGGCTTTGATTTCTTGGCCAATTTCCAACACATCCGATGGGCGTGTGATGCGCTTGACCCAGCTGAGCTCGGAAACGTGGACGAGGCCTTCGACGCCGCGCTCAATTTCGATGAATGCGCCGTATGGAAGCAGTTTGGTCACGCGGCCTTTGACGTTGTGGCCGATCGGGTATTTCCGCTCGATGTCTTCCCATGGATTTTCGGACATCTGCTTGAGGCCGAGCGAGACGCGCTCTTTTTCTTTGTCCACATCGAGGATGACCACATCCACCGCTTGGCCGATGTGTAGCAACTCGGATGGGTGATTGATGCGTCCCCACGACATGTCGGTGATGTGCAACAGGCCGTCCATGCCTTGCAGATCGACGAATGCACCGAAGTCGGTGATGTTCTTGATCGAGCCGGTGACTTTGTCGCCAATCTTGACGCTAGTGAGGAAATGCTGGCGCAATTCGGAGCGCTCCGCTTCGATGACTTCGCGGCGGGAAAGAACGATGTTTTTGCGCTCGTCGTTGACCTTGACGATTTTGAATTCGTAAACGTTGCCGACGTATTCGTTGAGATCTTTCGGTGGGATGATGTCCACTTGTGAGCCGGGCAGGAATGCTTCCACGCCGACGTTGACGGTGAGGCCGCCTTTGACCACGGATTTGACTTTTCCGCGAACGAGGCCGCCGTCTTGGAACACTTTGACGATCTTGTCCCAGTTTTGTTTGTGCGCGGCTTTCTCTTTGGAAAGCACGACCATGCCTTCATCGTTTTCGAGTCTCTCGAGCAAGACTTCGATCTCGTCGCCAATTTCGATCTCTTCGTCTTCAAATTCGTTTGAAGGAATGGCGCCTTCGGATTTGTAGCCAATATCAACGAGCACGACTTGTGGCCGGATTTCAAGAATCGTGCCTTTAACAATCGATCCTTCGCGGAACTCGCGGAACTTGGCATCGATCAAATCGCTCAGTTCAGTATTGGTGGGTGCGGCAATGGTAGCCATGGGTAATTTTAGTGGTTGAGGTTAGGTTAGTGGTTCGTTTTCCGTCCGACGGTTGTCCCAGATTTGAAGGAATTTTTTGCCAACACCGGGACTCCATCCGTTGGCAGAAAAATGAAAAACGGACCGACAGACTAAGGCGACGGCGTGGTCTGGCAAGCACAAAGGTTGGTAATTTTTCAGAAAAAAATAACGGCTCGGCTTGCCAGCACCGCGATCCATCCGAAAGATCGCCGCATGCGGAAACCAGAACGTGCAGCCCATCTCCTCCGGCGCTTGCAGGAAATGTATCCTGAGACGCCGATTCCTTTGGATCATCGGGATCCTTACACATTGCTGATCGCCGTGCTGCTCTCGGCCCAATGCACGGATGTGCGCGTCAATCAGGTCACGCCTGCACTTTTTGCACTCGCAGCGACACCGGAGGAAATGATGCAGGTGCCAGTGGAA
>RDZR01000034.1 GCA_004294095.1 Verrucomicrobiota bacterium | reverse complement strand
CGAGCCGCATCGTCCAATCTAACAAGTTTGGTGATGATTCAATCCAATATCGATGCCCAGGCAATCCACTCAGCGAGAGCTTAAATGCTCCATTTTCATCATGCAAAGTGACAGATAAAAAGTATTCGATGCGTTCGGCAACGAAATCATCGCAATGATAAGATCCTTTCAATGATCCTCCTCTAACAACGTATACAGGCTGCGGAGGAAACCAATTCTTTGGGATCGCAGGATATGGGTGTGAGTATCCTTCTCCGCAGAAGCTACGGTGGGCTCCTGATGGACGGCGTATTGTTTCGCCTAGTAGCGTTTTGGCGCGGCTGATCTGGTCAGGCACGCCCGCTTGCTTGGTTTTTTACGACACCATCGGTCGCTCACCGTTCCAGTTATTTGATTGCAGCTGCCTCGCTTAGCCTACGGCCTGATTTTTCGAGTCGCATCAGCTAGAAATGAGCATCTTTCATCGTAATTTTCGAGAGAGTGAAAGATTGGCCCGCGCCATGCTGTAAGTGAGATTGTTATTGTAGGTGCCCACAAGTTTCATTCTTCCTGCAAATAAGTTCAACCCATGCCCGACGTTTGCCTTTACTTTCAAGTTCACCAGCCGCTGCGTTTGCTTCCATTTGAGGCGATTCCCGCTGCGGATTTATCGCATTATGAGAATGAGGAACAGAATCTAGAAATTCTCAATCGCGTCTGCGATCAGTGCTACTTGCCCGCGAATGCGATGTTCTTGGAAATCGTTAAAAATAATCACGGCAGATTTTGTTTTTCGATGTCTTTGAGTGGAGTGCTCATCGAGCAATTAGAACGTTGGCGCCCGGATGTTTTAGAGTCATTTAAGGAATTGGTCGCCACTGGTTGCGTGGAACTACTGGCCGAGACGTATTACCATTCGTTGGCATTTGTGCATTCCAATAAAGAGTTCGACCGGCAGATCGACATGCATTTGGAAAAGGTGCAGGATGTTTTTCGGGTGCGTCCACGGGTTTTCCGGAATACTGAGTTGGTTTACAATGATGCGATTGCTGCGACGGCTGAGACGATGGGCTTTGATGGCATTCTGGCAGAAGGTGTCGATTGGCAGCTTAAGGGGAAATCGCCGAATTACGTTTATCGCGCACCGGAAACTGCACGCATCAAGACCTTGCTGCGCAATCACACACTCTCAGATGATTTGGGATTCCGTTTTTCCGATTCAAAATGGGGCGGCTATCCATTGACAGCAGAAAAATTTTCCAAGTGGCTGGGCGCATCCCAAGGCGATGTGGTCAACTTGTTTCTCGACTATGAAGTCATCGGCGAACACCAAAAAAGCGATACTGGCATCTTTGAGTTTTGGCATGAGCTGCCTAAGGCAATGGAAGCGCAGGGCTTGCAATGGGTGACTCCAACGGATGCCGTTCATCTCTACCGCGCGGCGCGTGAATACCATTGCCAGTATCTTACATCGTGGGCGGATCAAGAACGCGACCTCTCAGCTTGGTTGGGCAATGATGATCAACAAGCGGCGATTGAAATGATCCATCAGTTAGAGAAGGATGTGGTCGCGCTGGATGATGCTTTTCTTACCGATCTTTGGGCTAAATTCCAAACTTCCGACCATTATTACTGGATGGCGACCAAACAAGGCACGGATGGGAAAATCCACGAATATTTTAACCCTTACGAAAATCCACAGCAGGCGTTTGCGATTTTCTCAAATGCGGTGGCGCATTTCAAATCTCGTGTAAAAATGTTGCGGGCATCATCTGCCAAAGCTGTGCTTGCGTCGTGAGGTGCTACGGCGGCCTAGTAGGCAAGATCGTGGGTGAATTCGCGAGGCATTTGATATCACCCCGCGGAGTGAAAAGGGAGCATACGCAGCTTGCCCGCCAATCAAGCTTTTTCCAGCGTGGCATCAGCCGTTTCAAAAAAACCGCTTTTGTTCGTGACGCAGCATGGGCTGCTTGTAGAAATGGCCCAGCAACTCAAGATGGGAAAATTTACCTACCAACAAGCTGGAGTGGATACGCGAAAAGCTGCGGCACTCGTCGGAGACATTGGCACCTTGGTCCGCCGGACGCAACATTCGAGAAAGCTGTTAGGCGCGTTCGGTTTGTTCGCCGCGTGCTACGATTTATGCGAGTATGAGCAGCCTGTGATTGTGACCGGTTGCGATGGAGTCGGCACCAAACTGGAATTGCTGTTAGAGCACGATTTGTTAGAAATCGCTGGCAAAGACTTGGTGGCGATGAGCGTGAATGACATCCTGACGACTGGCGGGGATCCATTGCTATTCCTTGATTACATCGGCATCGCTGCCTTGGATGAAGAAAAAATTACTCGCCTGATTGCAGGCATGACTGAGTATCTTGAGGCGTGCAATTGCATTCTCGCCGGAGGCGAAACGGCGGAGATGCCGGGCATTGTTCCAGCGGATGTGATCGAGCTATCCGGCTTCTGCATCGGCTGCGCGGAAAAGCCAGATTTGATCGATCCTACGACGATTGCAGTAGGTGACGTGCTGGTCGGTTATCCATCGCAGAGCATCCATGCCAATGGCTGGTCGTTGGTGCGCCGGGTGCTGCGCGAGTTTCCTGATTTAGTGACGCAGGATGAGTTGCTCGCATGGCTGCAACCTACGCGCCTGTATCACGATGTTACCGCGGATTTGAAAAAGGCTGACGTGAGGCCCAAGGCGATGTCTCACATCACCGGCGGAGGTCTTCCAGAAAATTTAGAGCGCCTTTTCCGCGGGATGGGAGCCGATTTGCAAATCCCTCGTTGGGATCTTCCCGGCATCGATCGATTGCTCGCTCACGTCGATGCAGTTGATCGATTCCACACCTTCAATATGGGCATCGGCTGGGTTGCAATCATTGCCGAAGATGATTTACCAGCGGCCTTGGCGGCAGGACAGGGCGGCATTTTGATTGGCAAAATGGTGAGTGAGCATGGCGTGCGCGTCTCAGTGTTAGGTGAATGATTCTAACTGATTTTTTCAAGCATGAGTGATTTTCTAACACACGAATGCGGGATCGCAGCAGTCCGCTTACGCAAGCCGATCGCCTACTATAAAGACCGTTATCAAACGTGCCTCTGGGGCTTGCATAAATTGTTTTTGCTGATGGAAAAACAGCACAACCGCGGCCAAGATGGCACCGGTATCGGCTGCGTGAAATTAGACATGCCGATTGGCCAGCCGTATGTTTTCCGCCGCCGGGGAATTGCCAAAGACGCTCTCGCAGAAATTTTCCGCAAGGAGGCCAAGCAGTTCAACAAACTCCACAAAAAGCGGAATTTGAAAGAAGAGGATCCCGCGATGGTCAAGGAGCACTTTGATTTCGGCGGGGAAATTTTAGTGGGGCACTTGCGCTACGGCACCTCGGGAGATTTTGATGAAGGCTGTTGCCATCCGTATTTGCGCCGCAGCAATTGGCCCACACGCACTCTCATGGTGCTGGGAAATTTTAACATGACCAATGCCAATGAACTCAATGAAACACTCATTGAGCGCGGCCAGCATCCCGTCTTCGGCACTGATACGCAGACGGTGCTGGAAGAAATTGGCTATCACCTGGATGAGGCTCATACGGATCTTTACCGCAAGCTCAAACAGCAGGGCGTGCCGGGCCGCGAAATGCCGCAGCGCATTTCTTCCGAGTTGGACGTGGGCCGCCTCGTCGCCGAATCTGCCCTGCATTGGGACGGTGGTTACGCGATTTGTGGCGTGATCGGCAATGGGGACATGTTCGTCATGCGCGATCCGCGCGGCATCCGTCCGTGTCACATGTTGATCACCGATGAAGTCATCGCTTTTGCTTCCGAACGGGTGCCGCTGATGACGGTTTTTGAGGCGGACGAGCACCAAGTGCACGCGATCGATCCGGGCTCGATCGTCACGATCAAAGCGGATGGATCGATCACGGACGCGCCGTTTGCCCCACCGCAAAAATTCACGCCTTGCTCGTTTGAAAAAATTTATTTTTCGCGAGGAAACGATCCGCAAATTTATCGAGAACGCAAGGCGCTGGGCGCGGCGATGGTGCCTCAGGTGGTCGATGCCATCGGGGGAAATTTCGACAAGTCGGTATTTTCCTTCATCCCAAACACGGCGGAAACCGCCTACTACGGATTGATGGACGGCCTGCGGCTGCATCGCCGCAAAGAAGTGCGTGAGGAAATTTTGCAGGCATCGGCTGACGGCACGCTGACGGCGGATCGGGTGGATGAATTGATTTTGCGCAATTGGCCACGCGGCGAAAAAATTGCGCATAAGGACATCAAATTGCGCACTTTCATCTCGCAAGAAAAAGAGCGCAAACTTCTCGCATCGCACGTTTATGACATCACCTACGGCGCCGTTCGCACGGATGATTGCCTCGTGGTGTTAGATGATTCGATCGTCCGTGGGAATACGCTCAAAAGCTCGATTTTACAGATTCTAACACGCACTCAGCCGCATAAGATCGTGATCTGTTCCACGGCTCCGCAGATTCGTTATCCAGATTGCTACGGCATTGATATGTCCGAGCTTGATAGCTTTATTGTGTTCAAGGCGGCGATCGAATTGACTCGCCGCGCTGGGCGGCAGTCGTTGATCGATCTCATCTATCAGAAATGCTGTGAGCAGATGAAATTACCGGCCGAGCAGCGTAAAAATCCAGTTCAGGAATTGTATGCGGCATTCACCGATGAAGAACTCTCCGCAGAGGTGAGCCGGATGGTGTATCCAGAAAAAGCAGCGTGGACGGGTGAAGTGCAAGTGATTTTCCAATCGATCGAAAACCTAAAATCCTCAATCAAAGGAGATAGTGGCGATTGGTATTTCACCGGGAATTATCCGACTGCGGGTGGCTACACCATGGTCAATTTATCTTACCAATTGTGGTATGAAGGCGTTTCCGGAAGAAGCTACGGCCAGCTACTATAAATATCGTTTTTGATCTCTTAGCGTTCTTGGATTTTCATCCAAATGTCATTCACCACGCGGCGGTCAGACACCATCATCGGATGCAATGCTACCGGGAATGCGTAATTATCCGCACGCGGCCAAATTGAGCTGTTAGACGGCAAGATCATCAAATCCAGCGGCGTGCGGTAGGACGTGATTGGCAAATCCCCAAGGCGGGTTTCGCTTTCGGCTAGGGCTTTGAGAAAATTGCTGTTAGGGCGCATCTGCTGCGCACCGAGGCTTGGATAAAAATAGGCGGTTTGGGTGCCATGGTGCGGAGTCGCAATCGTGATGAACTGGCGGCAGCGAGACGCCTTGCCGAGCTCTTGCAAATAATAACGGCTGATGAGCCCACCCATGCTGTAAGAGATGATTTGAAATGGCTTCTTCTCGCCAAATTTGGCATCGATCTGCTGGCTGAGGAGCGTTGCCAAATATTCAAGCCCGCCGCGGCCATCCGATGGCTCCATGCGAGCGACCATGCACTCGATGCCGTTGGCCTCTAACTTTTTTTGTAACACTTTAAAAATAGTGCCGCCCTTCATGAAGCCGTGCACCAGCACCACACGTGGGGTTTTAATTTCATCTGCGCTGAGTTGCGGATTGTGCATAGCGATGAGTAGTAATGGAATAATAAGTCTAACAAAAGTGATCATGCTGATGGATTCGTTTTTTAGCCTGGTGGCCATTTCATTTGACGGCCTGCTAACAGATGAACGTGCAAATGGGGCACCGCCTCGCCGCCATCACGACCGTTGTTGATGACGATGCGGAATCCAGAATCTGCCACATCGAGTTGCTTTGCGACTTTTGCCGCCACGCCTAACAGATGACCAAGCAGCAACTGGTCTTCATCTCGCGCTTCGGCAAGACGGACAATCGGCTGCCGAGGCACGATCAAAAGATGCAGCGGTGCCTGCGGCGAAATATCATGAAAGGCCACGCACATTTCGTCTTCATGCACGATGGATGCCGGTAGTTCTTTGCGACAAATTTTTTCAAATAATGTGGCTTCGCTCATTAGTCATGATGCTGGCGGGTTTTTTGATGAGATGCAAGGCCGCGCAAGATCGAGACTTGGATTTCGCGCGCGGCGTGCAATGATGATTCATGGACTTTGCCACTGTCACATGCCCGACATGCTTTGAGTGCTTCGAGGTCGCCGTGCCGCCGGATGATGAATTGCCGACGGAACTGGACTACGATTGCGAGATTTGTTGCAGCCCGATGTGGATTATTTTCGACATCCACGGAGGAGTTTACGCAAAAGGGCTCGCGGATTAGAGCGCGAAAGATGCGATCACCCACGCTGCCGCTCTAACAGCACGAGCATTAAAAAAGCGAGGAAGAGATTCAATTCTTCGCGCGGTGTTAGCTCGCCTAATTTCTCGACTCTGAAAAGGCCTTCAAAAAATGCAGGCATTTTGGTGATGCGCATCACCTCGGTGCCATCTTTGCGACGGGCGAGGTATGATGGATTGAGAAAATAGCCGCTAAACATGCCGATGATCGGGATGCCGCCGATGATGGAATCAAACATTTTCGTCCATGGATTTTCCTCTTGGATCGAGAAATCGGCTTGGTCGTCACCCGGATTGAAAACCTCATAATGCGCCTTCCAAATCGATTTCCATCCACGCCGCCCGACGCTTCCAATCGTTTGGCCATTGGTATCGACGGAAACATAGCGCGCCGACCAATCGATGACTTTGTTGGCCCGAATATCGGCAAGTTTTACACCGCGGGATGAATTGCTCCAAATTTCCACATGTTCGCGGAATTTCAGCAGTTTTTGTTTGGTGTAAATCAATTCGCGGCCATTTGCATCTTTGATGGTGGCTTGGCTAGCGATGGCAAGGAGTTTGAATGAGAGCGTTAGCGGGTAATCGATCGATTGCAGATGCTGCGCGATGGAATCGGTTGTCTGATGCATTTCGGAATTGAACATGGTGGGGTGCGAAGCAAATGGGTTAAATCGTCGATTCTTGAATTTCTAACAGATTATTTATTAAGCACCAATCTATCAGTTTTGAGCCTTTTCTAACTGATAGATAAAAATTGCGTAACCTGTAAAAAATTCTAACTATTTAGGGAGCGGCATGGCAAAGGCCCGAAAGTCGCTTAATTAAAATTCCACATTTTCCCTTGATCCTGATCTGCAAAAACTTTGGGGCTGTTCATGTAGGATGAGGGAGGATTGGCCAATGAACTATCATCGAGGCGAGGGAGCTTGGCACCAATCGTCGCATCCCATGGCTGGCTGCTAGATACGTTGATGGGCGTGCCCACGCGGGTCATGCCGAAAATTTTTCGAGCCGCGTTGAGAGGCACGCGCACGCAGCCGTGCGTGGATGGGTAGGGCTTGATGAAACCCCAGTGGAAACCGTAGGCTGGGCCATAGAAAGACTGCCAATACGTCATGGGATAACCTGCACCAGGGCTGCTCACTCGCCGACGGTGGCGGGTTTTGGATAGAACCTTGAAGTTGCCCTTAGGCGTGGGTGCTGCACTCGTTCCGACGCTTACGGGTGTTGCAAGCAGGACCTCGCTGCCCTCCGTGACGTAGAGCCTTCCTGCACCGGTGCTGATGTGGACTTTGACAGCGGAGATATTGGTGGGCTTTTTGGTTGGGGGATCGTATGAAAATGACGTTCCGGGGCGCGCCGGGGTGATATTGCCGCAAGAGCTGAGGACGACGGCGGCAGCACTGAGCGCAGCGGACGAAAGAAGGCGAATTGAAAGATGCATGATATGTTGGTAGGATGATGGATGGATCTTTGATCTGGTTTTTATGTTAGGGAAAGCATATGGCACTTAGAATCAATCAAAACACTTCCTTACATTTTTTTGATGGAATAAGAATCATGCTTTTTTGTAGAAAATATCGAGAAAAAAGTTCACGAATTCCCAATTCCTCTTTCTGAAGGAACCTGCGGGCCGGCAAATCCATCAAGTAAGCGAATAGCGAATGGGATATGCGCTCAAAGAAGAGTGAGGCACCGTGGGCTTCGAGAGTATTCCGCTTGCAGGGCGGGGCGGGCTTGTTTACGGGATGCGGATGTCGCCCGCGCCTTCTGGCGATGGCGATCGAATCGACTCAATCAATATCATGCCGATCTCCCGCGCTCTCCTTTCCGTGTCCGATAAAACGGGCCTCACCGAATTTGCCCAATCACTTCACGAAATGGGCGTGGAGCTGCTCTCGACTGGAGGCACGGCCAAAGCGCTGCGCGATGCTGGATTGCCAGTCCAAGATGTTTCTGAATTTACCGGCGCTCCGGAGCTTTTTGATGGCAGAGTCAAAACACTTCATCCTCACGTGCACGGCGGATTGCTTTATCGCCGCGATGAGCCGGAGCACGTCCGCCAAGCGCAAGAACATCACATCCGCCCGATCGATCTGGTGGTGGTCAATCTCTATCCGTTTGAAGAAACGATCGCGAAATCTGAGGTGACGCTGGAGCAAGCGATTGAGCAAATCGACATCGGCGGGCCATCGATGCTGCGCAGTGCTGCGAAAAATTACGAGTCAGTCACAGTCGTCGTGGATCCATCGGATTACCGCCAAGTGATCGTGGAAATGAACGAAAATGGCAAAGAAACCACGCTGGCCTTGCGCGAGCAACTTGCGGTGAAAGTTTTTCTCCGCACTTCTCAATATGATACGGCGATTACCAATTTTTTAGGAAAATCCAGGAAGGGGCTTGGTTCTCGTTTCACCGTGAGCTTGCCGTTAGAACAGGAATTGCGCTACGGAGACAATCCTCACCAACGATGCTCGCTCTACGGAAATTTTAACCAATTTTTCACCCAAGTCCAAGGCAAAGAGTTGAGTTACACGAACATCCTGGACATCGAAGCGGCGGCAGATCTGATCTTGGATTTCGCTCGGCCGACGGTGGCGATTCTCAAGCACACCAATCCCTGCGGCGTTGGCCAAGATGACGAAAGTCTGCGCGAGGCGTGGCAAAAAGCATACGAGACCGATCGCCAAGCGCCGTTCGGCGGGGTGATTGTGTGCAACCGCCCGTTGACTCTCGAACTTGCGCGATTGATTTCGGAAATTTTTACCGATGTAATCATCGCCCCAGAATTTGAGAGCGATGCCCGTGCTCTTTTACAGAAGAAAAAAAACCTGCGCTTGATGAAAATCGCGCCCGCCTATGCGGAGGAGAAAAAATCTGCGGTGATTCGTTCTTGCCCGGGTGGGCTGATGGTCATGGACCGCGATCACACGGCACTTGGGCTCGATGAGTTAGAAACGAAAGTCGTCACCAAACGTCCGCCGACGAATGAAGAAATGCGTGCGATGCGCTTCGGTTGGCGGATTGTGAAACACGTCAAATCCAATGCGATTGTTTACTCCAGCGCGGATAGCACGCTGGGCATCGGCGCTGGCCAAATGAGCCGCGTGGATTCCTCGCGCATTGCGATCTGGAAGGCGAAGGAAGCGGGACTTTCGCTGGCAGGCAGCATCGTCGCATCCGATGCGATGTTCCCATTTGCCGATGGTCTGCAATCTGCCATTGATGCCGGTGCGACGGCGTGCATTCAGCCCGGCGGCTCGATGCGCGATCAAGAAGTGATTGCCGCGGCGGACGCTGCTGGAATGGCGATGGTTTTTACCGGGCATCGTCATTTCCGCCATTGATTGGCTTGCACACGCCAGGCGCTTTGCTTGAATGGACGAGTGAAATCTGCCGATCGTGACTTCCTCTATCAGTTATTAAATACGCCAAGCCCGACGGGTTTTGAAATGCCCGGGCAGCAAGTTTGGTCCGCATGGCTACGCGCTCTCGGGCATGAGGCGCAATGTGATTCCTATGGCTCAACGTGGGCGACTCTGCCGGGTAAGTCAGAACGCATTTTGATGTTAGAAGCCCATGCCGATGAGATTGGTTACATCATCAAACACATCGATGCGAGCGGCTTCATTCGTCTCGATCGCATCGGCGGCTCGGATGCCGCGACGGCGCGTGGGCGGCGCTTGCATTTGTTAGGCGATCTCGGCCCGGTGTCTGGGGTGATTGGAAATACGGCGATTCATTTGCGCCGCGATGAGCTTGGCCAAGAAAAGGCTCCGAAGATTCATGAACTATGGGTGGATGTGGGTGCTTCGTCCGCTCGAGAAGTGACGGCGCTTGGCCTGCGCGTCGGCCATCCGGCGGTGTATCCTGACGAGCCGGTTGAGTTGGCCCACCAGCGGATTGTGGGCCGTGCGCTCGATAATCGCCTCGGCTCATTCATCATCGCTCAAGTCTTCAAGCGAGTGGCCGCATCCAAGAAAAAGTCGGCTTTCAGCTTGATTTGCCTCAATGCGGTGCAGGAGGAAATCGGCGGCAATGGCGCGATGATGGCGACATATCGGATTCGTCCCGACGCTTGCGTTTGCCTCGATGTCACCCACGCGACGGATACGCCGGGCATTGATGTCCATAAATTTGGCTCGGTGAAACTTGGTGGTGGCCCAACCGTTTCCCATGGCACCTCGAATCATCCACAATTGGTCAAACGCTTGATGCATGTGGCTCAGGAGCGGAAAATTTCCATTCAACACGAAGCGAGCAGCCGCTATACCGGCACGGATACGGATAAAATTTTTCATTCCCGGGAAGGCGTTCCGAGCGCCTTGGTTTCGATTCCGCTGCGTTCCATGCATTCGGTTGTCGAGACGGCTCACCTGCACGATGTGGAGGCGACGATTGATTGGCTCACCGCATTTGTGTTATCGTTGAAAGTGACAGATACCTTCCATCAGTCGCTCACCGCTGAAGCTTGAAATGCTGCTTGCTTGGGGGGAAATTGCATGGAAATTCGATAGTCTGATTAGTCGTATGAAAAAAATCCAGCAGAGCAGCATAGCTTCGATTCTTGCTTGGGCGTTGGCGGCAAATTTGCCGGTCGCCGCGCAGACGCTTTATGATTCCGGAGACCCCGCGGCTCATGAGCAATTGATGTTAGAATTGGTCAATCGGGCGCGGGCCAACCCTGGTGCTGAGGCTGCTCGTTTGGGAATTTCACTCAATCAAGGTCTGGCTGACGGCACGATTGTGGATTCGCCAAAACCACCTCTCGCCAGCAATCGTCACCTGATCATCTCAGCGCGGGGCCACTCGCAATGGATGATTGATTCCGATGTTTTTAGCCACACTGGCTCTGGGGGATCGAGTTGGGGGACGCGCATGCAAAATGCGGGTTACGTTTTTAGTGGCTCTTGGACGAGGGGCGAAAACATTGGGTTCAAAGGAACATTGGGGACAGTGGAATTTGACAGCTTCAGTCGCGATGCCCATGACGGCCTTTTTAGGAGCCCTAGCCATCGCACGAATATCTGTAATGGATCCTACGACGAACTGGGGCTTGGTCTTCTAACAGGTGTATTTGTTAAGGACGGCACTCCCTACAATTCACTTCTTACGACGCAAAATTTCGCGGCCAGCGGGAGCACACCGGGCCCGATGGTGCTGGGCGTTGCTTACTACGATTTTGATGGAGATTTGTTTTATGATGTCGGAGAAAAAATTTCGGGAATCGATGTCAACGTCAGCGGTGCGAGTTTCCGTGCGGTGACTGCGTCCGCCGGCGGCTACGCATTTCCAATTCCATCCGGTGCGGCGACGCGGACGATCACTTTTTTGGGACCTGGATTAAATCTTTCGAGATCAGTCGATTTTCCGGGAACGATCAATAAGAAAGAGGATCTGCGTCTAACCTATATCGCGCCGACGATGACTGGCAGTGCCACCGTGAGCACAGGCATCGCCAGTCCGCGCACGATTTCGCAAGTGCCAGGCGCGGACCAATATCAAGCCAAGGTTTTTTCCGCCACGGCGGCTGCGACGGATGCAGCGGAATCGACAGCGCGAGTGGACGTTCAGACTTCATGGGCTTACAATGTGATGAATTCCGCGGTGAAAGATACTGGGTCTTTTGCGTATCGATTGGCTCATAATGAGGTCGGCAGTGAATCGCTGATGTATAAAAAAGCATTTCTTCCGAGTGTGGCTGGTCAAATTTCATTCAGAAGTAGGCTCAATCTCGCCACGTCTGATCAGATCGCGACGCTTGAAGTTTCTGAAAATGGGGGGAACTCATGGGTAACGCTTTTTTCCCAAGCCGGTGGCAACGAAACCAGCTTTACCACTCGCAGTGCGTCGCTTGCCGCGTATTCGGGAAAGAGCATATTGCTTCGATTCCGCTACAGTTTTACAACCGGATCTTACTTCCCAGGCACGGATAATGAACGGGGATGGCACATCGACAATGTCTCGTTTACCAATGTGCAGGAATTGAGCGAAATCCAATCTCCTTTCATCGCGCCGGGGCAGCCATTTTCTTTTGTGGCCAGTGCAGATGGCACTTATTGGATGAATGCGCGCCCGATGAATAACGGCATATTTTGGCCAGCTGGGCCATTGGTCTCCGTCACCGCGAGCGCGGCTGTGAGCGCGAACTTTGCATCGTGGGCGAGTCGTTGGGAAAGTTCGCTCGGGCTGGCCGCAGGCACGCTCACGCCGAGTGGCCAATATGCCGGAGATGGCATCCCAAATTTGTTGAAATATGCCACGGGAAGAGCTCCCAACGCACCGGCCTCGCAAATTTCACCTGTCGCTTCCATCGGATCATTTTCCGGCAATGACCATCTGGTGCTTTCCTACCGTCGGTTGATTGGGACTGGCTCTGGATCGGCGGAAAATGGCTACACGGTTGAAGATGTGACCTATCGGGTGGAGACGAGCAGCAATCTTTCACTTGGATCATGGCAGACCGGCGCCGCGCATCTGGTGCAAACTTCACTCACTCCCAACTCTGACGGCACAGAGACGGTGACCGTCCGCATGCTCGCGCCTATCGCAGATCGCCAGTTCGTGCGCCTGCGGGTGGACTTGAATTGATTGATTGAAATCACTTCACCAATGGCAATGCCCATGGATGCTTGAATGGCTCATTGTTCGCGGCCTTGATCGTCGCGATGATGGCAATGATGAGCCACGCGATGGCACCAATGCCACATGTCGCAATGCTCCAAAGTAACCAAGAGATGTTAAAATTGATCACCTTCGGACCAAATTCCGCCACTTCCCGGACGCTGTCTTTTTTCACCATCCAAAGAATCAACGGCCCAATGATGTTGCCAAAAGGAAATACAAATCCGCAAAAGGAAAGCAGCTCCAAGTAAAGACGCCAGTTTGTGGCAGGTGCTGGCGCATTTACTGGAGGCGGGTTGGATGGATAATCTTCTGTCATTTGTGACGCATACTAAAATTCCATCGCCCATGTCAAGAATTCGTATTTCTTGAAAGTGGAAGGGCGGAACTAACCGATCACTTCTGGCCAATCGGTATGGAACATTTCGCCGCGCGGCTTGTCGATACGCTCATAGGTATGCGCGCCGAAGAAGTCGCGCTGCGCCTGAAGCAAATTAGCGGGTAGCACAGAACTACGGTAACTATCGTAGTAACCGAGCGAGGCACTAAACGCTGGCACCGGAATGCCTGCAAGTGTGGCGGTGGAAATGACTTCCCGCCAGTTTTGTTGGAACTGATTGAGAAGATTGGTGAAAAACGGTGCGAGCATGAGATTGCTCAAGCTCGGATCACTGCGATACGCGTCGGTGATGTCATTAAGGAAACGGGCGCGAATGATGCAGCCACCACGCCAGATGGCGGCAATCTTCCCGAGGTCGAGCCCCCAATTTTTTTCTTGGCCCATGCTGGCAATCAGAGCAAGGCCTTGAGCGTAAGAAATGATTTTCGATGCAAAAAGCGCGTCGTGAACTTTTTGGACCAAGAGTGCTTTATCACCGCTGAGTTGAGCTGGTGGTCCTTCCAACAAAGTGGCAGCATGCACGCGTTGATCTTTCATCGAGGAAAGAATGCGCGCTTCGACTGCGGCGTTGATGGTAGAGATGACCACCGCATTTTCTACGGCATTCATGATCGTCCACTTGCCGGTGCCTTTTTGCCCAGCGGTGTCCAAAATTTTATCCACGATCGGCTCGCCGGTGAGAGGGTCGATTTCTGCAAAAATTTTCGAGGTGATTTGGATCAGATAACTTTCCAAATCGCCTTGGTTCCAATCGGTGAAGACTTTCGCCAGCTCGGCAGGCGTGAAGCCCGCGGCTTTGAATATGTTGTAGGCTTCGCAAATGAGCTGCATATCGCCATATTCAATCCCGTTGTGAATCATCTTCACATAATGGCCGGCACCGCCCGGGCCGATGTGCGTCACGCAAGGTTCGCCATCGACGACGGCGGCGATGCTTTCAAAAATCGGCTTCATCACATCCCACGTGGAAGCTGGCCCGCCGGGCATGATCGATGGGCCTTTGCGAGCACCTTCTTCGCCGCCAGAAACTCCAGCTCCAATGAAACGAAAGCCGAGATCGCCCAGCCATTGATCGCGCCGCTCGGTATCGGTGTAGAGAGAATTTCCACCGTCAATGATGATATCGCCAGGCGCTAAAAGTGGGATGAGAGACTCAATCACGGCATCCACTGGGCCGCCGGCTTTGACCATGATCATCACCTTCCGTGGGCTCGCCAAGGATTGCACAAATTCTTCTAACGATTGTGCTCCGACGAGTTTTTTCCCGGGATGGGCCGCGACGAAGCTGTCCGTCACAGCCGTCGTGCGGTTATACACCGAGACTTGAAAGCCGCGGGATTCTACATTGAGAACGAGATTCTGGCCCATGACGGCCAGACCGATGAGTCCGAAGTCGCTATTGCTCATTTTAATCGAGTGCCGTGGATGACGGCGCGCCGGATTTAGGAGTAAATGACGAATCGTGCAACCCCTTGTTGCTAATTCGTGATGCATTTCGCACATTTCTGATGTGAACCTGCCGAATGCGATCACTTTTTCCCGCTTGATTCTGACTGCCGTATTTGTCGGAGCCATTTCCAATCCGCAAGTTGAAGGCTACGCGATTGGTTTGATTATTTTTATCATCGCCGCCGCCAGCGATTGGTTGGACGGCTATTTGGCCAGGAAAATGGGAATGGTCACCCCGCTGGGAAAATTGATGGATCCATTGGTGGATAAAATTTTAGTCAGCGCGGCATTCGTTTTTTTTACCGCAAAAGGGCTTTGTCCGGTGTGGGTCACAGCACTCATCCTTGGTCGCGAATTTTTAGTCACCGGCCTGCGGCAAATCGCAATTGAGTCCGGAGAAGTATTGGCTGCTGATCGTTTGGGAAAATGGAAAACCGGCTTTCAACTCGCGTATTTGATCGCCGGAATGATCTGGCTTGCCGCCGAGCACTCATCGCTACTCGGCGGCCTGCTGCGCGGTTTGGGGAATTTGGCAAACCCACAGAATTGGCTGCTACCTTCACTCTTAATCATCGCCACCGCATTGACCATCGTCAGCGGCTGGAATTACCTTTGGAGCGCAAGAAAACTGCTAGTGCAGAAATAATCTATTGGGAAAAAGCCAACGATACGTTTCCGTGCGACTCCTCTGGACGCAAGCGGCGAAACATCCGCGCCAGAGGAGGTGCAATGCCTCGGGAGCAAGCTTGATGCGGTTGCGCCGCTTGTTGCTGAAGACGAAGAGGGCATCGCGAGCGGGGGCGGAGAGGTGCTTGCGAAAGGTGGCGATGAACTCGGCGGCAAGCGGGATGGCGGCTTGATCTTCGAGCAGGAGCGAGAGGCCTTCGCTGAACTCGATGATAAGGCGGGGCTGGAGCGGGCGCGGAAAATCGACCTCGACGAAATGGGCATTGGTGCAGGTCAGTCGGCGGGATGGCGTAGGCTGTGGTCTGGACATCCCAGCGAGGATGCACGGTCAACGGCGGGTGAGTAGGGAGTGGATTTTGGGACGATTACAAATGCTCACCACCCATTGTCGTTGTAGATAGCGTGGCGATGGATAATATAATGAATGCAATTGGCTCGTATCTATTCATAACATAGTTCCGATTTTTCTATATGATATAGCACTCAATGACGTATTTCATTCATCACCTCCGGTTACTCCAAGCCCAGTTGCTTTATCTCAGAAGGAGACAAACTCATTTTTTTGATTTCGGAAACGGCTTCAGCGCCAGCTTGGTTAATCCAGATTTTACCGATTCGTTGAATACACTCCTCACGATCCTCTTGATTGGAAAGTTCTAAAGCCCATTTCATCGCTGAAGATGGATCTGAACCGGAAATAGCTAAAGCCAATTCTAAAATTCCTTTATTCTTTGCTTGGCCTTGTTCTAGCGAAGCCAGCCATTTAGATGCCTCCATGGGGTCAGATCTCGACCACTGCGCCATTACCCCTCCAACGGCTTCTGCCTTGACATTTCCTTCAGGAAGAGAAAGCGCAAAAACAGCTGCTCCTGTAGGATTACTGCGCGCCCAATTGCTCGATAGTGTATCAGCTAGCAAAGCCTGTGTTTTTTCGTCAAAATCCTTAATGCTATTTGAGGCTTGCTGCGGATCCTTCAAAGCCCACGATTCATAAGTTCTTCGCATTATACTATCTGGAAGTGATTGCAGCTCATAGGATTCTTTGATCCACGCAATTGCTGAAATAGGATCTTCTGAGGCCCATTGGCTCATTACCATTTCTAGAAACTGTAATTTTTGTTCACTTGGTAACGTAGAGCCAAATTCTGCCGCTTCTAAGGGCTTGCTAGAGGCCCATCCCTCTGCCATCGCCATGATACCCATATTTCGATCAACGGAATCCAAACCATTGAGCCAAGCAATCGCCAGCTTGGAATCTACAGCAGCCCAGTTTGATGCAATGTCTTTGAGTAATGCATCGCGTCCAAGCCCATATGGGATATTTTCAAACAGTAAAGCCGCACGCGGAGGGTCAGTTTTAGAGATAATGGACCCAGCCAATGCAAGAGCTTCAATTTTACTCTTCCCAGACAATGATTGATTCGCCCAATTCAAAGCAGCTTCAGGATCAGTTTGGATCCACTTCTGAATCATCTGCGAAATGATAGAAGACTTACTTGATCCTTCTGGTAACATCTACACATAACTTGCTACAAGATGTGGCTCTAGTCTTGCGGAATTAGATAGAAATGATTCTAGTATTCGCTGCTTTTTGGCATCGTCTTTTATAGTTGCAATCCAATTAAGACCCTGTTGGATCAAATTCTCGGGCCATCTTGAGAACACAGCAACTAAAAACTCTTCGGATTGCTCAGGATTGGCGATTGTATTAGCGAACTCAGCTGCACCAATAGGATTTATATCTCCCCAGACTAAAGCTAATAAATCCAAAGCAATAGCTCGATCTTTGTCTTGGAACTGGCATGCTGCTTCATACAATCTCGGCAGATCAATTTCGTTTGATTTTTCTAGTAATAATATATACTCCTTCAAATCGGCTGACATTCTGCGATGAGGAATACGAGAAACAATCATAGAGAAATATTTCTCACGAGCTTTCGCTGATTTCAGTGATGTTTTTCTGCTTTCTTTGTATCGTGTATCCTTTACCTCTGCAGCATTTGAACTTGTGGATGTTGGCCCGCTAAATTCAAAAGCTATGAGTAAAGTAATTATTATTATTGTTAAAAATATGTAGTATTTATATTTTATTTTCATAACTTTAGACACTTAAAATTTATTATATATAGAATTTGCTCGGACTCCGCCAGATTAATACGATCAGGGTCAAGAATGCCCCACATGCCGTATCCTATTGACGTGTCGCGCAAATTTCCTTGGGGAACTTGACTTAAGAGTTCCATTGCCTTCCCAAATTGATCATTACTTACCAGAGTCATGAAGACCTGAGCAGCTATGTATTCATTACCAATTTTCTCATTCGCAATAGAAAGAGCCCATTCGAGACATGATGCCGGATCTTTTAAAGACCACCGACCAGCAATTCGCTTTAATGTCTGGACCCGGTTTTTGTCATTATCAATTAAATTAGCTGCCTGTATTTCTGAATAAATATCATCATCATTAACTGTCGATCTAGGTGCGGCGTTTATGTTCGGCTCATGTATTTTTGAAATATGCGAAATTGTAAATTCGAGAATTGACTTCGAATCGCTAGCTGAGGTATTTGATTTGAAACGATAATACCCAATCGACACTGTCAAAGAAATTAACCATGTTACTAATATTTTTTCAATAGTGACGTTTTCCATAGTTTAGCACTAGGTGTAATATTTTTAAGAAGGCGAATCAAGAAATGTGACACCGTCACTATAAAATCGGCGCAGATACAAACCCTTAAGAAAATTAAAATCACCAATCTTTTACTACATTGTTCGCTTGACTAATAACTTTTCAGATTCTTGATGAACCATATGAGCTATGGAGTTATATTGCCAATCTTTATATTTATAGTTGATTTAATGTCAGAATTACCGATTTGCTCAGCCCATGATCGGGCTAAGGCAGTGTCCTTGTCCTTTTCTAGGATGTTCGAGACCAGTTCTGAAATTAACAGATCCTTTGTGTTACCACTTGAAATCGTATTAATCCATTGGGATGCCGCCAAAGGATCCCTTTCAAGCCAATTTCTAGCTACTCTTTGCAGTTCACTATCCCTGTTTTCTGGTTGATTGTTTGAAACAGAAAGAACTAATTCAGCCGCCTTGCTAGGATTATACTCGGAAAGTGCGCCAGCGGCACTCATAAACGCTTCACTTCTATGAATTGGATTTTTTATTTTTAATATTTGATCGAATATTAGACTAGGATTCTTGGCTAGTGACTGTTTTGCGATTTCACCAAACTCAATTTTGTTCGAGTCAAAATCACTGCTTTGAATCGCGGATATAAGCCATTCTCCGGCCTCCAATGGATTCTCCGAGCCCCACCGACTAGTAAGATATGATAAGAAATTTTTCCTTAGATCTTTGTCATAGATTTCACTAGCAGCAACAATTCCTTTAAGTGGAGCAGCAAGCGCAAAGCCATACGCTAGAGATCCCAGAGTTTCATCAGTGATTTGCTTTTGGTTGACACGTAGCCAATCCAGTGCTTGATTCGGGTTCTTAATTGCAAGGTTTCGGATAAAGGAAGTTTCAAGGTATTCCTTCATAGAGCCCGAAGGCATACCATCCAGCATGTCTTTCATGGGATAAATTTGGTCAGAGTCGACTATTTCTGATGCTATGTGTTCAGCAATTGATTTCATTGAGTCGCTTGAGGCAATTAACATCATAAATTCGACTGCAGTTGCAATATCTTGATCCATCACATCACTGATACTATAACCTATAACAGTGTCTTTGGCTTTGCCTTGTGTCATCGAGCCAATAAATTTTTTCACCTTGTCTAAATCATGTATATTTACTAGTGTGCTTACAATTTGAGCTGCAACATAGTCCTTACCTAGAATATTGTCATCCAACGTTAGGCTCCATTTGAAACTTGCATCTGGGTCTTGTAACGCCCATAAATGAGCGATTTGTTTCAATGATTGAAGGCGCCTTTCAGCGTCGTTGATCGCTATAGCTTGATTTATAATGAGTTCTAGATTACTTAAATCAGGTTCTAATTGCTGGATGACATTTATATTTGTGTCCAACTGATTTTTATTTTCACTGAAAATAATTTTATCTGCTTTTTTTCGATTAGTTGTCGATAGTCGATCAGCAGTGGGTGTATCCCGTTTTGATTCGCTTGTATTGCGAATTAACGATATACTAATCAATGCAATTACAATAACTAATGATGCTAGAAGCGGATTGATTTTCATAATTTATTTTTTGCAGTGGTCTTATTTGCAGATTTACTGCTCTACCCGTAATTATATTTGTTCTTGTTGCGAATATGCTATAACATAGTGCATAATTGTGAGTTTTGAACTTCGTATTGATGTATGAATATATGCAGCCATGGGGGAAGCTAGATTTCCAAAAGCCTCAAATTATAATTTCATTTCTCCCATGAGGGCGAATTAATTGGAGTGATTTTGGGAAATCTCTGAGGCCCGATCTGGTTATCTTTGTATATTGCTGATACAGTGGCATCTGCCTCGCGCCAATACTCGCGCTTTGGATCACCTGTTACGTCTGTAAGCGTGTTATTTTTGATGTTGCATCCAGGTAAAGACTAGTATCGGGCGAAATTGATCACTCTGGCCGAATCTATTGTATATGTAGGCTTTTGGGTTTTGTCATAGGTATAGTCTATTCTTATAGTTGTAGTCGGCGCTTGACCATTTTGCAGAGTAGGTCCGACGACAGGAAGGTCAAGACCTAACACCTCCCATGTTCCTAGAGGATCGAGCGTTGTGAGTGGCTTTCCGTTCACATAAACTGTGTTGTTTTTCCCAAAGTCAAGCATGGATTGCGGTTGCGACTTCCTTGGTAGTCTTTTTACCATGAACCACAGGCTGCATTTGATCATAGAATTCTCCACGACATAATTCCAAGTCTTCATCTAAAACTCGGTGTGGCAACACCCATTCCCGCCATAGTTCGTCATCTTTTTTTTCCCCGAGATAGGGCAACGCTGTGTGAACTTTCCGCGCATACATGACGTTTTCGACGATTTGCTCGGCCGTTAGATTCACAAGGTCGTATTGAGACGCGTGAGCGATTAGGTCATTCGTATCTTCGCTTCTGAACTTGGTTAGGGCATTTTCTAGTTCACTGCGGTTTTCCCCGGAGTTTTTTAATGCAGATTGCAAATGATCACCCAATATCGAAGTGGTATGTATGAAAAAAAGCATTAGAATTAAAGATAGCAGTGAAATGGTTTTCATAATCTAACATAAATATATTTCTCAAGTTTTCACGATTTTTATTTTGATGGAATTGTCTCGTTCATTTGTTTTTTATCTTCGATTTGTCTATTAATAGAAGACTTAATTTCAGGATCACTTATTTGAGATGCCCATGAACTAGCCATCTGATAATCATTGTCTTTTTCGAGAATATTTGCAACTAATTTTTCAACTGCACTATCTTTACTTACTCCGGGTTTTAAACTATTGATCCATTTGGACGCATCTAAGGGATCAAGTTCAAGCCACTTAGATGCTATCGAAAGAAAAACTTCTTTTGCTGGTGGAGTGCTATTATTTTCGAGACTTAAATAATATGCGTAAGCATCGGACGGGCTATCGTTGGCGATATGTGGTATCGCTGTTAATTTCGCTTGTTCACGATATTTTAAATCAGGTATTGTTTCAATAAATTGACTTGCTTTAACATAATCTGATATTACCAGTCCTGCAATAATACCATCTCCGACTGAACGAAATGAGGAGTATCCATTTTTAGCGATTGAATTTAATAACCATTCTTTTGCTTTTGCTGGATCTTCTTCGCTCCATTTTCCACCAAGCTCATCCAAATAAGCATTCTTAGCTTTTGGGTCTTGAATTTTTTCAGCCATTTGAATGCCTATATTCGGATCAATCTTTGAAAAACTCTCTGCAATTAATCGACAGGATATTTCGGTGTCAAGCGATTGAGCATTTGTTACTAACCAATCCATTGCTTGGACAGGATCGGTTTCTGACATTTGATTCATTACCGTAATATTATAACTATCTTTAAATTTTCCATGGGGTAGTTTATCCAATACAGCCTTGAGTTGCGTGTAATTTTGTTCTTTCAGGTAATAGTCTGCGATACCTCTAGCGACGGATGACATACCTCCATCACTTACTAAATCACTGATTCGACTGATAAGTTCATCTGGATTATTTTCAATCATTGCAAAAGATGCTGCAGACAATGCAATATCCTTGAATTGACCTTTGGGTATTTTGTCAATGTAAGAAATTACATCTGTTCGGTTTGCATTTGATAAGGTGAAGAACATGCTTGATACTGGCCCGATGCGTTCACTTGGTTTCACAGACATCACCCAAGAGAAACAGCCCGCAGAATCTGCTAATGCCCACGTAGAAGCTATCATGCTGTAAAGGTCTTCATGTTTATTTTCGTCAATTTCCAAATCAGCAGTTGCAACCGCTTTATCAAATAGACCCTGTTGCAACATATGGACTATAAGTTTATATCTTTCCTCATCAGGATTTCCATTTTCAATCTTTTGATTTAGTTCTGCTTGTTTATTAATATTAAAATTTTCAATGGGTTTATTTTCTTCTGAAGATTTCCGTTTTTTATAATTACTGGATATCAAATAATTCTCAACAATCCTGTTTGTTGATGAATTATAAACTGACATCATGATAGCTGATGCTATTGCCGAAATCAAACAAAAAAATATGCAATTTTTTATTTTAATCATATATTAATTCCTAAATTAATGTAAATTGCACATATTTATATTAATATGTGCAATTTTAAAAATTCTTATTTTATCTCTCGACTTCCGCAGTGGTCCCTTTTCAAGTGTAGGTAGTTTTGACACCTTGCCCGGTCAGGTCAGTCTCGATGCGCCCGTATTTGTCGTAAGTGTAATCGACCGTTTGGCCGTTGCCGTAGTCGATCTGGGTGAGTTGGCTTTCTTCGTTATAGCGGTATTGAATATCTTGCTCGCCGTTGTTGCGCTTTCGGATTTTCCCCGTGAGATCGTAAGCCATTTGCAAGCTCTTGCCCTCGCCTGTATCGACACCTGCGATGCGGCGCCCTCAGCATCGCGCTGGAGCACGGCGGCGGCGCCACGATCGTCTTCCCAGCCCGTGATTTGACCGAGAGCATCGTGCTTGTAGTGAGTCTTTTGGCCGAGGGCATCCACTTGCTTGACCATGTTGCCCGCTTTGTCGAACTGAATGACAGTTTCGTCGCCTCGCGAATCGGTCTGCTTGAGAATTTCCTCGCCGGTAGCGGCAATTTTTTCACGCTCGGTTTTTTGCCAAGTGGCACCGTCTTTGAGGAGATGGGTTAGATGGCCCTCAGGATCATACTGATAGGTCCATGTGCTGCCATTCTCGCTCACGGATTCTAGCCGATCATCGTCCGTGTAGGTGTAGCGGGTCTCTTTGCCATCGATTTCGCGAATGCGCAAAACGCGCCCGAAGTCATCGCGTTCGATGGTTTTCTGATAGCCGAGTGGAAATTGCTCCACCGTGAGTTGGCCGAGGTCATCATAGGTAAACTCATTCACTGCGCCCTCCAGGTTCTTGTAGCGTGAGACTTGGCCTTCCGCGTTGTAGGCGATCTCAATGGTATCGCCGAGGGCATTGGTGATTTTTACTGGCTTGTCCGAGTCTCCAAGGTATTCGTAGCTTTTTTGTAAATCCTCGAGGCGGTAAATATGGATGATGCGATCGCGATCATCGTATTCAAACCGAATCTCTGCGGTGCCAGGCGATTGCTTGGTTTTCATCCGACCTTTTGTGTCATAAGTCATCTTCACTGTCTCGCGGCCACGGGCATCGCGGATGCTCTCGAGACGATTTTCTGAGCTGCCACGGACACCGAAGAACTCGGTAGTTTCGCCGCCATCGCGGTGGCCCCACGCGTAGGCGAGTTTTTGGCTGTTGGGGAGAGTGACGGCTTCGATGAGGCCATTCGCAGAATAAGAAAATGAGACAGATTTCAGACCCATTTGCGGAGACTTCCAAGAGGCGAGCTGGTCTGTGGCGGTGGTGTATTGAAAGCGATGGATATTCGGACCAATTTGGACACTTTCTGGCTGGCCGAGATCATTGTCCTTGGACGCTAGCAAATTGATACGTTTACCTGCAGATTCTTGATAAATCCTGCTGATGCGGAGGCCATCTGTTTCGAAAAGAAGCTTGCGCCCAGTAGGTGCGAGCAGGGAGGTGATGCCACCTGCGGAGTAATGATAGACCCAGCCATCCGCCGAGTGAAACTGGTAATCGGTAGCGCCCACCTTCACAGCGACCCATAGCTCCTTCTGTGCAGTTGGTGGATGCTGTTTGACATCGGCTAATTTAAATACATGGCGCAGGCCACCTGGCTCTAACCATAAAATTTCCTCTCGTCCTTCTGGCACGACATAACTCTCTAACTGCGGAATTTGAAACTCGCTGAGCGACTCCTCTTCCCTCAAGCGATGCTCTAAGTAGATGGGAAATGCAAACTCGGGCGAGCCACTGAGCACACCCAGCTCAAAACGCTGGCGTAGGCCGCCGTTGATATCGAGCGCACCGAGCGATAAGCTTGGTTTCTCCCATGCAGGCTCTGCCTGCGCCGGAATTGAAAATAACGAAAGAAAAATCTGCGATGCTGTGAAAACAAACCGAGCCGCGTGGGAAGGTGTCCGTAAGTTTTGTAAACCAAAGAAATGACCTTTCCCTTTATTCACAATATGAACGAATGCATGGCAGGCTTTCAGATGTCTATTAAAAAATGGCTCAGTCCGTTGATCTAAATCAATAGTATTACATAAGTGGTTGGACATCATATAGTTGTGCTGCAATTACCTTTAAGTGCACAGTTCACTTTTCAAAATCGCACTGTCGTGCTTAAAATGTGGTTTTCACGGGCAGCCGTAGGTGTCTGTTGAAGCGGAATGTAAGACTAGCGAACAAACAGATCGCGAAATTCTCAAAACCCATGGACAAGATTTTCTATTCCAGCGGTGTCTTGATGAGTTTTGTCCAAGCGTGTCCTCATTAACCATCGCGAAGGATGGTGTGTTCGCTTGGCCGTTTGCAAAGGAGAAGAAAATGAACTCTTTGAAATTTTCTTAAAAAAGAATCATCTTACGCGCCAAGCCTTATTTTCGCTTTGACGAGGTCAATTCTAACAAGCCGCAACCAGTGCGCTTCGGGCGCGGAGTGGACGCTCATCGCAGAGGCAAAGCCGATCATGGTTAGTGAGCTTTTTTAGCTGCGGATTACGGAGAGTTGTGCGCCAAAGGAGACGTGTTACTTTGAATGGGAAACTCGATGAAATGAACATCGGAGATTCGGGGCGGATCGGAGTTGGTTGAAGAACACATCCGGCAAAGGTGAGGCCTATGCCCAAGACGATGAGCATCGTCTCAATTGTAGCTCATGGAAATCAAGGAAATACGAGGACTGGGATTCGAACCCAGGACCAATTGATTAAAAGCCAACTGCTCTACCAACTGAGCTATCCTCGCTTTTGATTTCCCGTGGCGGGGCGGGAGAATGAAGAGATCGAATGGCACTTGGCAAGCGGATTATATGCAAATGTTTCGTTTTTTATGAACTTCCATATCCAGTCACTTCTGCGGAGCGATCGGGATGTCGTGCTTTTCGAGAAATTTCTTAAACTCAGGCGCATTTTCGGCAAGCACACGCGCGGTGTAGGGTGCCAAAATGGCTCCTTGCAGCATGACAATACTGCTTAAGAGCATTGCGAAAATGGCGATACGTATCGGCTTGATGGGCACTTGCCTCACCTCGTGGCCGCCGACAACGTCCCACATGCTTTTGCCGATTTTACGAACGGTAAACCAACTCAGCGCTTGGCAAAAAATGGATAACAACTGCCAACCCATGCCGATGCCAGTGAAAAAGACTCTCGCTGCACGGTAGGCGGAGTTGGCAAACGGGATAGGGGAGCCATCCATGTTTTCAACACGCAATCCTAACAGCCATTTGCCAGGCGTGGTGCCGAACTGATAGATGAGGTAAGATTCTATCAAAAACCATGGCACATACATGAAGAGAGTGAACCAGAGATTCATCATCAAATCGGCAAGATCTCGCCCGCTTAGCGAGAGGATGCCCCACATCACGGTGGCATAAAGAATCATGTCGAACCAACGTGCCCAAAATCGTATCCACACACTTCGTGGCTTGAGTGTTGGGCTAGAAGCGGGTTGCTCTGTTAGATCAGGAGTTTCCCTAGGTTGCATAGGCAACGGTGGGGGAGAATTTTCGCTGTTGGTGAATTCACTAGCGAATAACTCGATTTTTTCTAACGGTTTCCATGCGGAAAGTCCATCATGCCACGCATGCACATCTCGGTTGAGTTCACCACGTTGGATGCGCCCACGGATATCATAATCATGGTGTGGACCTGATTTTGTGCCATTGATGATCAGCCAGATTTCCATCAGTTAGATATTGCGGAGTGATTTCGCGGCATCGCTTCGTGCGGCAAAAAATGCGGGGACCAAAGCAGCTAGCGAGCATAAAACAAAGGCCATGACCGCGATCACGAATTGTTCCAATGGGTCATTATAAGCGGGCAAAGTATCAAAGCCAGTAAAACTCGCAGCAAAAGGATCGAAGCCAAGCTGCCGAAGCACCGACTGCAAGCCACCGCGGTAATGGATTACCAAACGGCCAAGCACCACCCCTAACAGCGCGCCGAAGACGCCGAGGATCATTCCTTGATAAAGAAATACTCTGACAATTTGTCCGGGAGTGGCGCCGAGTGCTTTCATCACGCCAATTTCTCGGCGCTTTTGGATCGTCACCGTGAACATCACCGCCATCATCGAAAAAGCGGACACCAAGACAATGAATGAAAGTGCAAAATACATCATCACGCGCTGTTGGTTGATAAGCGCGAAAAATCCCTGATACTGCTCACCCCAAGTCAGTAGTGACCAATCGGGGTCTAACAATTTTCTGCCTTCTGCAGCCACTTGCTGCGCTTGATACGGATCTGTTAGGCGAAGTGCGATTCCCTGAACGTCACCATCATCGAGGCCGGCAATTGATTGCGCCATCGGCATCGGCACGAATAAATCGGGAGTCATTGCCATTTGAGATGCCTGATAGACGCCGGCAATTACAGCTTCGCGCGGCAGCACGATTTGCTTGAGACCGCGCAATATTTCTCCATCCAGTTTTTCAGCATCGCTGGTATCGAGATTTTGGAGCAAGGTGGTGATGGTTGCTTTTTGCTCTGCGGAGAATTCGTAAATCTGCTTCTCTTCATTTTTTTGAGCAGCCTCCATTTCTAACATAATTTTCTCTAACCATTCTGACTCTGGCTTGCGAATCGTGCTTTGTCGTATTTCATCTAACAATGTGTAGGATGTTTGCAAAACATCGATTTTCTGGGTGAAGCCACCGGCTGGATTGCTTTGCCACGCATCGCGCAGCGGCTGGCTGGCTTTTTGCCAACTTTCTGCAAATGTTTCCCGAATCGGCGGATTTTCTGTCGCCTTGTAGGTCTGCACGACTTCTTCAAAGTTACGCGTCGAATACAGCCGCACCTTATCGCCAACGGTGAGATGCAATTGCCCAGCGATGATTGAGGAGACCACGATGCGGTCGTCAATGCCGATGTCTGCTTGCGATCCCGGGTAGTTGACCAAATCGAGCATGTTGCTGAGGCCTTTGACTTGTGCCGGATCACTGGCATCCACGCCGCGGTAAATCACTGGGCGTTGCCACGATTCAAAGTCCAAGATGACGTTATCAGAAATAAACGAACTCACGCTTTCCACTCCCGGAATTGCTTTGGCTTTGGCTTTGCCTTGTTGCCAGAGCTCAGCCCGCGATTCTTCTTCGGCGGGTGTTAGATTGCTGAGTAGTATGTGGGGTGTGAAACCTAACAGCCGGTTTTTTACGCTGCGTTCAAGCCCGGCATAGACTGCCATCACCACGATGAGCACCAGCACGCCGAGCATCACGCCGACGAGTGAAATCAGCGTAAATGAAGAAAGCATTGAACGCCGCGGATTGAGGTAGCGGCGAGCGAGAAGGAAGCTAAATGACTTGCGTTTGATGCTGTTTACTACGCTCAAATTTCTGGCGATGCAAGCAAAGCACTGCATTACAAAGACGGCGGCAAGCCTAACAGACTTAAAATCCGTTGGAGGTCATCATTGCCGTAATACTCGATCTCAATCCGGCCTTTTTTTGAAGCATGCTGGATTGCAACGTAGGTGGCTAAATGTTCGCGCAATTGATTGGTTAAGGCTTTTACGTGCAGATCCACTTCGCGGCCACTGGTGGAAGACCGCCGCACCACACTTGAATCGGTGGTGGAGTTGGGTTGGAAAGATTGCGCAAGCCGCTCGGCTGCACGCACCGTCATCTGCTTGCGGATGATTTGGTCCGCCAGCACCAATTGATTTTCCAAATCCTTGATTGCGAGAATTGCTTTGGCATGACCTACGGTTAGTTGACCTTGCGCGACGAGTTTTTGCACATCTCCATGCAAATCTAACAGACGCATCGCGTTTGCCACACTCGCGCGGGATTTTCCGACGCGTTGTGCAATTTCATCCTGCTTCAGCGCGTATTCTTTAGCCAAGCGCACGTAGCCAGCGGCTTCTTCCAATGGGTTGAGATCTTCACGCTGTAAATTTTCGATCAGCGCCATTTCTAACACATCGCGATCGGATGCTTCGCGCTCGATGACTGGCACCAGACTGAGGCCAAGTTTTTTGGATGCCCGCCAGCGGCGCTCGCCAGCGATGAGTTCTAATTTCGCGCCGATCCGACGGACGATCAGCGGTTGAATGATGCCATGTTGGCGGATCGATTCCATCAGATCATCCAGCGGTGCTTCCATGAAATGCAGCCGAGGTTGCAAAGGACTTGGCACAACGTCATCAATCGGGACATCGCGCACGAGCTTGCGATCGGCATCGCTGACTTCTGCTGCGTGAGTTGGCGTGCTGGCGCTTTTTTTGATCAGTGCTCCGAGTCCTTTTCCGAGTGCTTGCTTCGCCATGGGGATAGGATTGTAAAAATTCCGCTGCTGATTCCAAGCTGATTCCAACGGAACGAAAAAAGAATGCTTTTCTCTCGACAACTCGCAGCGATGCGATGAGCCCAATCTACTTGAGCAGAACGTAGAGCGGCTGCGGCCAAAGTCCAAAAACGATCACCGCTGCGGTCATCGCGCCGATGCATATGGTGCTTAATCGAGGCATGGCAAGCGGAGTGGAATCTGCCGCCGGAAGCCACCACATGGCCCGAATGACTTTGAAGTAGTAGTAAAAACCAGTGGCTGCTGCAATCAGCGCAATCGCAACTCCCCACCATAGGCCCGCATCAATCGCGAGGGTGAAAACGAGAAATTTCCCAACAAATCCGGCGGTGAGAGGAACGCCCGCCATCGCAGCGAGTAAAATCGTCAACGCCAGTGCCAAAGTAGGGTTGGTTTTACCGAGGCCGTTGAAGTCTTTGACCATTTCTCCCTCGCGATGAATCCGCACTTGGGCAACGATGAAAAAGACACCCAGGGTCATCAGTAAATACGTCGCAAGATAGAAACTCACGATTGAGATCGATCCCATCGATTGCGCGGAGTTGGGTTGCCACGCAGCGAGGGCCAATAACAAAAATCCCGCATGGGCAATCGATGAGTATGCGAGTAGGCGTTTGAAATTCGTTTGTGGAATGGCTGCAAAATTTCCAAAAATCAACGTCGCGCATGCAAGGATCAACAGCAGCATCAGCACGGGTCCGCGCACCGTTTCATGCATCAGCAATGGCTCCAAAAAGCGGATCAACAAAACAAAGCCCGCCGCCTTTGAGCCAACGGATAAAAATGCAGTGATCGGAGTTGGAGCTCCTTGATAAACGTCTGGAATCCACACTTGCATCGGGAATGCACCAATCTTGAAGCCCAGCCCAACGAGCACTAAGGCGATGCCAAATAACAAGCCGACCAAGCGATCTGCTGGCACTGGCACGGTGGCCAATGTGGCGAGGCTCATGGTGCCGGTCATGCCATAAATCCATGCGATGCCGTAAACCAAAAATCCGGTGCTCAGCGCGCCGAGGATCAGATATTTCACCCCGGCTTCCAGCGAGCCGACGTTGCGCTTCAAATAAGCCACCATGATGTAAAAAGTGATCGTGACTAACTCAAGTGCGACAAATGCTCCTGCTAGATCTTTGGCCGATGCCAGCCACATCATGCCCGCGCAGGCAAAGACCGGCAGCGCGTAAAATTCGCCGGTGCCCGCTTCCGACTTCGGGTGATCGGTAAATCTTGAGAGAATTTTCCGATAATCCAATGCCATCATCAGCACCAGAATCGTGCAGACCAAGACGAAGCCTTTGTAAAATTTGGCCATGCCATCAAATTGATAGAAATTCCACAACGGCCACTTGGCCCACGCCGCATCCGGCTTGTCCTGCGGGCCGATCGCCACAAACATGAGCGCCAAAATAACGCTTAAGCCAATGATCGCCGAAACGCCGACCCATGCCTTGCTTTTCGTTGAGCAGAACGCCTCTGCCATGAGCAGGCAAATGCCAAGAGTGACGGTGAGAGCTTCTAAATAATAGGCGGGCATGGTGCTTTTTGAAAGGTGATCGAAATGCTCGTTATTTAAGCAGGTTGAGTAACAGATTGGGATAGAGTCCCACAGCGAATAAAGTGATGGCCAGAATCACCGCAGGCAGGCGATCTTGCCACGTCATGTGGGCGACATCGGAGGTGATTTTTACCAATGGCCCATGGAACACACTGCGGTAAGCGCGCAGCATATACACTGCGGAAATGACCACGCCCCAGATCGAAAGGATGCAGGCAATTTGCACCGGCCCAAGAGAATCGATGCCTTGGTATGCTTGAAATGCAGCGAGAAAAACCATCACCTCTCCCGCAAAGTTCGCAAGCCCTGGCAAGCCAATCGAGGCCATCGCCGCGATGCCAAAAAGCCACGCCAGCGAAGGTGCCGTTTTCGCGAGACCGCCGAGGTCTGCCAGTTCAAGCGTGCCGGTGACTCGCTCGATGCGATCTGCTAGACCAAACAACATGGCAATCGAAATGCCGTGCGCGAACATCAATAAAACGGCAGCAGGCTGTGCAAGCGTATTGCCAGGAAATGCGATTAATGCGGCGATCGCCAAAAAAATGTAGCCCATGTGCATGACCGATGAATTGCCTAACATCAGATCCAAGCGTTTTTGGGAAATGGTAACAAAGCCAACCCAAAGGATATTTCCTAACAGCAAAACCAGCAGTGGAGTCAGCCAATACGACATGCCCTCCGGCAAGATCGGCACGGCCAAGCGCAAGAGCCCGTATAGCCCGAATTTTTTCAACACGCCCGCATGCAGCATCGCAATCGGTGCCGGCGCGCTGGCATAGGCTGGTGCCGCCCATGAATGAAATGGGAATAGCGAAATGAGCATGCCAAAGCCTAACAGAAGCAGACCCGCGATGCCAATTTGCGTGTTCAGCGGAATTTCGCCACTCGCGGCAATCATTGTCGGAATGTCATAGCTTCCAGTCACACGCGTGAGCCAAACCAACCCGGCTAACAGAACCAACGAGCCGAGCCCAAGGTAGATCGTAATTTTCCATGCCGCCGCGCGTCGATCGCCGCGCCCGAACATCCCGATCATCAAAAACGTTGGAATCAACGCCAACTCGTGGAAGGCAAAAAAGAAAAACACATCTTTGGATAAAAACGCACCAATCGCCCCAGCTGAAATCAGGAGGGATGAGCTGTAAAATAACTTTTCGTTGCCTTCGGGCGCCTTGCTACACAGCACCGCGGCGAGCGTCACAATCACGCTCAGCAAAAGCATCACCAGACTCATGCCATCCATGATTTCCAGTGAAAGATGTAGCTCAGGCTTTTCTAACACCATGAAATTAAATGCCCCGATCCCCGGCTGGTGGGCGAGCGTGACATAGCCAGCTAACAGAAAATTAATCGCTGCCGCCGCAATGGCCGACTGGCGCGCCGGAGCGCCGCAGAATATGGCGATGCTGGCAACAATTGGAAGGAGGATGAAAAGAATGAGCATAGTGCTGTTAGAATCTTCTTTGAAAAAATCACAAAAATACCGTGAAATAAATCACCATCAAAACGCCGAGACCAAAGGCAAAGGCATAACCCTGCAAACTGCCGGATTGAATTTTCCTCATCGCATTGCCTGCACTTGCTGCCGCGCGACCGATGCCACCGACGAGCAAGCCATTGATGAATAACTCGTCAATAAACGCGATGATCGCCGCGCCCGCATTTTGCAGATAACGCACCAGCACGTTGTCGTAAAGTTGATCGATATAAAATCGTTGCTGGAGCAGGGGAATCGAGATCGGATCCCGATCTTTTCCGCGGTAAACTAGAATCGCCGCGATCACTCCGGAAATAACCGCACCCACCGAAATATAAGTGACCATGCCGAAGTGGATCAGATGCTCGGGACGCTTGTAGGCGGGAGCAAATTTTTCGGCAAAGAACGGATATCCGGCAATCAATCCGAGCACGGAGAGGATCGCCAACGGCAGCCACATCAGCGGGCCAACTTCATGCGCGTGGCTCGCGCCTTCATCGCGCGCTTTGCCAAAAAATGCGACGATTACCAAGCGAGTCATGTAAAATGGCGTGAGCACGGCCACCGCGACGGCCACCCAGAAAAGAACTGGCTGCTTCGCGTGAGCGGCTTCGAGGATCTGTTCTTTCGAGAAAAATCCAGACGTGCCCGGCACTGCAATCAGCGCGAGAAATCCGATGAAAAACGTGATTCCGGTGATCGGCATCTTGCGCATCAAGCCGCCCATTTTCCAAATATCTTGCTCGTGATGGCAGGCGTAAATTACCGCTCCCGAGCCCAAGAACAGCAACGCCTTGAACCACGCATGCGTGAATAGATGGAACATGCCCGCTTCGCCAGAAACGAGGCCCACCGCCATCACCATGTAGCCGAGCTGCGAGAGCGTCGAGTAGGCCAGCACGCGCTTGATGTCATTTTGCTGCGTGGCCATCAACGCCGCCAACAACGCCGTAAATCCGCCGACCCACGCAATCACATCGCTTGCTCCCAAGCCGATGAATAAATCTGCACCCAAACTCAATTGCAGGCGGAACAGCATATACACGCCCGCCGCGACCATCGTTGCCGCGTGGATCAATGCCGAAACGGGAGTCGGTCCCTCCATCGCATCCGGCAGCCACACGTGCAGCGGAACTTGCGCAGATTTGCCGATTGCCCCGCAGAAAATACACAGAACCGCGGCGGAGAGAGTGAACTCGCTGACTCCTACCGGCACTCCCATGTCCGAAAATTTCATGGTGCCGGTGATGCCCCATAACAGCAAAATGCCGATCATGAAACCGAAGTCACCCACGCGGTTGCACAGAAATGCTTTCTTCGCCGCATCTGCCGCTGAATTTTTATGATACCAATGGCCGATGAGTAAGTAGGAACTCAAACCGACCAGCTCCCAAAAAATAAACGTCATCAAAAAATTATCTGCGAGAACAATGCCCGTCATCGAGAACATGAAGAGCGATAGCCCAGTGAAATAGCGCGCATTGGCCTCATCTTCCTTCATGTAGGCCAGTGAAAAGACATGCACTAACAGACCGACGACGGTCACCACGATCATCATGCCGGTGGCCAACGGATCGAGGTGATAACCCAGCTTGATTGAAAAATCTCCCACCGTGGCCCACTCAAATGAAGCCTGATCTGTTTTCCCTAACAGCAAAAACGCAATCACCGCCGTGGCCAACGCCGAGGCAGTGGAAAGCCACGCTGCAATCGGCGATTTTTTGAGCACCAAAAAATTCACCGCCGCGGTGAGCAACGGCAGAAAAAGTAAAATCCATGGCAAAGTCATGAGTGAGGGCGTGAGCGTTAGATGAGTGCTGGAAAATGGATGAATTAACCTTGAAGCGTGGTCAGCTCGTCGGTGTGAATCGTTTGTCTCGCACGATAAAGTGCCACGATGATCGCCAGGCCGACTGCGACTTCCGCCGCCGCCACCGTGATCACAAAAAATACCAGCATCTGCCCGTGCATGTCCGGCAGGCCATTGGCTGCGGGGTGAAATCTGGAAAAGGCGACCAAACTCAAATTCGCCGCGCTGAGCATCAGCTCCAAGCACATGAACATCACGATGATGCTGCGCCGTAAAACCACGCCAGCCAAGCCGATCGCAAATAACAATCCAGAAACCAACAAGTAATCATTAAGGGAAGCCATGAATCGAAGAACTACTCTGCTGGTTTTTTAGAAAGCACGACCACTCCAATCGTCGCCACCAGCAACAACACGCCGATGATCTGAAGTGGGAAATTGTATTGGGTGAATAACATGTGCCCGATCAAATGCACGTCTGGCAATTGCCCGGCGTTGAGCGATGATGCAATTTTTCCATCTGTTAGATAATCTCCCGCTGCGGCGGCAAGCGTCGCTCGATCCAGCGGTGGTGCCTCGGGATTTGGGGACTTGGAAAGCACACCCACCAATTGCACGGTAAATAAAACGACCAAGCCTAACCCAGCCGCAATCGGCGCATACTTTGAGTTGCGTTTCTCTTCATTTTTCAAATCTAACAGCATGATGATGAAGATGAACAACACCATCACCGCGCCTGTATAAACCAGAATTTGAATCACCCCGACGAAGAACGTGCTCAAGCCAATAAACAATCCTGCGAGGCCGACGAAACAGGCGACGACAGACATCGCGCTTGCGACCGGATTGCGAAAGCTGATCACCGCGATGCCGCCGATGAGCATCAAGGTTGCAAAAAGCCAAAAAAGAGGACTGGGCATGGAGTGTTAGAAAATTCGATGAAGTGGCGAGTTGGGCAAAAGCACAAGATGTTAGATTTACTTGAGCTCGTTCCATTTATTGACGAGGCCGACGCGCATGCCGCCGATTTCGTAAAGTTTCTTTTTATCGTGAACCATATCCGCCCGCTTAAGGCCGGTGATTAAATAATCTTTGCGCAAATAAATTGCCTGCTCGGGGCAAACTTCCTCGCACATTCCGCAGTAAATGCAGCGGATCATATCGATATCAAATTCTAACGGACGCTTCTCGACCTTGGCCCATCGATCGCCCGCCGGAATTTCGGATGGCGTGATTTTAATCGCCTTGGGCGGGCAGATGAATTCGCACAACTGGCATGAGACGCAGCGCTCGCGTCCTTGCTCATCGGTGACCAGCGCCGGAGCACCGCGATAGTATTCTGGCATGTGATCATCCCAGCGCTGCTCGGGAAATTGCATGGTCACGCCAAGCCCGGATGAGGCCAAGGTATCTGCGCCGATGGATTTTCCGCGCAGCGTTTTAATCGCGTGACCCAGAGTGAGGAAAAATCCTTTCACCAACGCGCCTAAATATAGTTTTTCTCCGATCGAGAGTTTTGGACGTTGGAGTTTGATGACGGCCATGGCGATAAATTGGTTAGAAACAGTTAGAAATGGTTAGGCAGGAATCGGGCGCACGGTATCATCAGAAACTTTGGCTACCCAAATCACCGCCAGCGTGATGGCGACGAGCAGCACAGCTCCAATCCCGATGATGGCGGCTGTGAGTTGAGGAGCAGCGATGATCAATGCCGCGAGGAAAACGTTGAGAAGTGCAGCCTCGAAAAAGACCACCCAACCGAGCTTCATCAGTTGATCATAACGGAAACGCGGCACCGTCCACCGCACTAAAATGAAGAACAAAATAAAGATCAGCAATTTGGTGAGAAAGCATCCAAGATGGATCAAGCCAGCGATGCCCACCCCGAAGATTTCCCACTTCGCGACGATCGCATCCAGGCCGAAGCCGATCGACCAACCGCCGAGGAACAACGTCACAATCAATGCCGAGCCAATGACCATCGCGGCATACTCGCCCATGAAAAACATCGCAAATTTCATTGAAGAATACTCAGTGTGATAACCACCGACGAGTTCGGTCTCACACTCGGGAAGATCGAAGGGCATGCGGTTGGTTTCTGCAAAAATCGAGATGGTGAAAATCAAGAAGGCGATGGCCGCCGGAATCAAAAACAGCGCAGTGTTGAGATCAGGCAGTGAAAGCGTGCCATTTTTCCAAAGAGGTAACAGCAACCAGCCATGATCCGCTTGCTGCTGCACGATGCGGCTTAAATTCAAATCTCCGTAATACAAAAGAACGGGAATGATTGAAAGCCCGAGAGCGATCTCATAAGAAATCATCTGCGCCGTCGAACGCACGCCGCCGATGAATGGAAATTTGGAATTCGATGCCCAACCCGCCAGCGTAATTCCATAGACGGAGAGCGAGGCGACGGAGAAAATAAACAACGGACCGATATCAATATCCGCGATGACCAACTTTTCTGTGTGGCCGAATAAGCTGACTGATGAACCAAACGGAACCACGCAAACGGTAATCAGAGCGGGCACGACGGTGAGTGCTGGCGCCATCCAGTAGAACGCTTTTCGCACATGTTCGGGCGTGAAGTCTTCCTTGAGAAAAAGTTTCAAACCATCGGCAATCGGTTGCACCAATCCGAAGAAGTGAAAATCCTTTTTCATACCTAACAGCGTGAGTGGAATGCCCACGCGGTTCGGCCCCACGCGGTCCTGAATCACCGCAGAAAATCGGCGCTCGAAGTAAACGGAAAGCGGGACCAATGGCAGAACCACCAAAAAAGTGAAAAATACGATTTTGGTGATGATGATCGCTAGATTGAGAAAAATTTCCGGCATCGTGTGGCGTGTGAGAGGGTGAAACTAGGCGATGGCAATTTCGGTTAGCTGATGAGCCCTGCTGATCGGCGTGCGCTTTCTTTGTTGAGGAGTGGGATCTGATAGCCCGTCTCGGCAATGGGGACACCTTGATGGCCAATTTTTGAGAGAGTCAGTCCTTTGAAAACGGTTAGATTTTCTGCCATCGCTTTGAAGACATCTTCGATCATATGCACTTCGTTGGCCTCTCCAGAAATGCTGAGAATGAGATCGCGAATTAGCTCCCAATCATCGCGTGCACTGCCGGGCAGTTCAATGGCACGATTGAGACGTTGCAAGCGCCCGCTGAGATTGACCATCGAGCCGCGCTTTTCGGCAAATGCGGCAGATGGCAACACCCAGGTTGCGAGATCGGCCGTTGCATTGGCGAGCAAGGTCGTTTGCACCATGAAATCGAGTTTTTCTAACGATTCGCTTGAAAATCCGGCATCGGAAATGAGATCTTCCCCAAAAACAAGTAGCCCGCGGATTGAGCCATTTTCAACGCCCGCGCGGATCTGATCCAGCGCGGCGTATGGATCAGACAAATCAAGAACGAGCTTTGCACCCATGCTGTTAGGATTGCGATCTGCGGCGATGAGTAAGTCATCCGCATCGCCAAATCGTGGCACCAACGCGAGCTCGCCACTGCCTATTTCAGAGGCCAAGGCACGGAGTAAAAATAGCTCCTCATTGGTCATGCGGGCTGAGCCGATGATCGCCAGCGCACTGCGATCCGTGGCTTTGATTTTTTGAGAAATCTGAGCGAGTGCATCGCGCCACGTCGTCGCCACATGGCCGCGTGCGCTGCGAGTGAGCGGTTCTGTTAGACGCTTTGGACCATCGATGTAATGGAAATTGAGGCGGTGGGAATCAGGCATCCATGCCGAGTTCACCTCGTTATTGAGGCGTGGTGTGATGCGATGAATTTCATTGCCGCGGGTCCACACGGTGATGTTGGTGCCAGTGCCGCAATTGACATCGATCGTCGGAGTTTCTTTCAAAAACCAGACGCGCATTTGGAAGCGAAAATCATTCGAGGTGAGCGCACCCACTGGGCAAATATCAGCGGTGTTGAGAGAGTAGTTAGAATCTAACAATTTTCCAGGATGCACCGTAAGCGTGGTGTGGGTGCCGCGCTGGGTGAAGCCGAGCACCGAATCGCCCGCCACTTCATCCATGAAGCGGATGCAGCGGCTGCACATGATGCAGCGCTCGTCATCCAAGCGAATCCGCGGGCCGATATCCACGTTCTTCGGCTTTTTCACCTTTTGTTCGACAAATCTGGAAACGCCGCGCCCGTGCTGGACGGATTGTTCTTGTAGGCGGCATTCACCCGCTTGATCGCAGATTGGGCAATCTAACGGATGATTGATCAGTAAAAATTCCATCACCCCTTCGCGGCATTTTTCAACCAGCTCTCCGCTGGTGCGGATGCCCATATTTTCGCTCACCGTATTGGCACAAGCGATGACTGGCCGAGGCATCCAACCGATCGATTCGTAGCCTGCTTCATCGCGAGTTGGCTCTTGTCCGGGCGCGGGCCGCGGCGGCATGCCCATTTGCACCAAACACATCCGGCAATTCCCGGGCGAGCTTAACTTCGGATGGTAACAATAATGCGGCACGATGATTTCTGCTTGGCGGCAGGCTTCGATCATCCGCGTGCCTTTAGGAAATTGGTGCCAAATTCCATCGATCTGGACGTTGACCATGCCTTTTTCCGCTGCCAAATCTTTTGGTAGCTTAGTTTCTACGGTGGCAGAAAGAGTGTCGCTCATTGTGAAATTTTAGAAAGGATCGCAGAGGCGCATCGCATCAGACTTGCTTGCGCGGCACTATGCAGATGCATGCGGCAGTGGGCAAGCGTGCTTTGTGAAATTTTTCACAAGCGTTCATTCGGCTTGCCAGGTAGATGCTGCACGATCCGTTTGGAATAGATGCTAGACTCGATTTTCAAGCAGGTGCGCCGACCACTCCTGGAATTGGCCCATCGTCATTATTGCGCTCCTCGGCGGATGCCTTGGGTGCAGGTTTTTTCGAGAGTTCTTCGGGAATTGGCGGCGGCTTCGGCAATGACGGAGGATTGCGCATTTCACCGTGATCGATCAGATCGCGCAGGTGCGTGGCATCCAAGGTTTCATATTCTAACAGAGCGTTGGCAATCAGCTCGACGATGTGCTTGTTCTCATTGAGAATGCGTTCTGCGGTGGCGTAAGCATTATCGATCAGAGCTTTGATTTCTTCATCGATGACTTTGGCGGTATGGCTCGAATAATTGGTGCTGCGTCCGCCCATATCGCCGCGGCCAAGGAACACAGGACCATCGCCCTCGCCATATTCGACCATGCCGAGTTTATCGCTCATGCCCCACTCACAGACCATGCGGCGTGACAATGAAGTCGCTTGGCGGATGTCGCCAGACGCGCCATTGGAAACATCATCGCTATGAAAGGACTCAGCGATGCGGCCGCCCATGGTGATGATCAGATTGGCGAGAGCTTCTTTTTTCTGAGTCGAGTATTTATCGCCGTCTGGCAAATACATCGTCGCGCCGAGGTATGGTCCGCGAGGGATGATGGTAACTTTATGCAACGGGCTGGTGTGCGGCACGACCATGTTGAGATAAGCATGTCCCGCTTCGTGCCACGCGGTGCCAATTTTTTCCTTATCGGACATGGCAAGGCTGCGGCGCTCGCGGCCCCAACGCACTTTGTCTCTCGCTTCTTCAAGCTCATCGAGCGTGACGGCGCTGAGTCCACGGCGGGCGGCGAGTAGAGCCGCTTCATTGACGAGGTTGGCCAGCTCCGCTCCGGAAAATCCGGGCGTTCCTTTGGCGATTTTGGAAAGATCCACCGCCGCAGCGAGTTTGATTTTCTTCACATGCACGCGGAGAATTTCCTCGCGGCCATTGACATCCGGCAGGGAAATCGTCACTTGGCGATCGAAGCGACCGGGCCGCAACAACGCAGGATCGAGCACGTCTGGGCGGTTCGTCGCGGCGATGATGATGACTCCTTCTTGAGTATCGAAGCCGTCCATTTCGACGAGCATTTGGTTGAGCGTTTGCTCGCGTTCATCGTGACCACCGCCCATGCCGTGACCGCGATGGCGACCGACGGCATCGATCTCATCGATGAAAATCAAGCACGGAGCATTTTTGCGGCCTTGCTCGAACATGTCACGCACACGCGAGGCGCCAACACCGACGAACATTTCGACGAAGTCTGAGCCAGAAATCGAGAAGAACGGCACGTCGGCCTCACCGGCAATGGCTCTGGCGAGAAGTGTTTTTCCCGTTCCAGGCGAGCCGACCATTAGCACGCCTTTGGGGATATTTCCGCCGAGTTTTTGAAACTTTTTCGGATCGCGCAAGAAATCGACAATTTCGACGAGTTCTTCTTTTGCTTCTTGGATTCCGGCGACGTCTTTGAAGGTCACTTTATTACGATCCATGGCCATCAGGCGCGCTTTGCTTTTCCCGAAAGACATCGCTCCGCGGCCAGCGGATTTCATTTGTTGGCGGAATAGGAAAAAGATGATGAGGAAGATCAGCAAAAACGGCAGCAGGGTGAAGAGCGCGCTTTTGAGAAAATCCGTGCGAGCTTCGTAGATGGCATCCGTTTTGAGCAATTTTTGCAAATCGTTAGCCAAGACTGCGGAGGCAGTGACAGTGAAAGGCTCGTCTTCTACGGCTTTGCCTTCGCTATTCTTTGGTGCCACCCAATTGGTAATTTGCTGGCGTTGTCCAACAAGATCGGCATCGTCAGAACCAGCCGTGGTTAGCACGCGGAGGGGATTTTGCGCGCTGTCCACTTTGATTTCATCCAGCGCAAATGCCTTGCGAAATTGGGAGAGTGAGAGTGTTTCGACGTCAGTAATCGTCGGCCGCTCGGTGGTGCTGGTGACCTGCTCGATGCGGAAATCAGAGCCTAAAATTTCGCGCAGCTCAGCTCCTTGCACGGTGAGATTGAGCGGCACACGAAAGTCGTTAGTCTTGATGTCCGGTGATTCTGGTTTGATCGGCTTAGGGCGCAACCAACCGGTGATTTTCGCGTCTGGACTAGTATTGGTGGAGATGACTTTCAGCGGCTTGGCGGCATCACCCAGCACGACGCGATCTTGTTGGTATGCGCGGAGAAATGCTGAATAATGCAACTCTGTGGAAGGTTTTCCACTGTCCACAAAAAAGGCCAACCCAATGATGACGGCGGCGATGGAGAGTAGAATCAGGAGTTTCCAGTTAAAGCCACCAGACTCCCCATTGGATCGACGACTTGAGTTTGGGGGCGGAGGTGATTGATTTGAATCAGACATGTGGGAGTGGATCAGTGCGCCAACCAGCATCTATGTTTTGAGAGATGCTTTGGCAAAAAAATGACGCGTATTTGAAATTGATTATATCTCAATGCTGTGAAAAGAAAACCCCTTTTTTCACGAGTCTTGCGGGGCTCGCAGATGTCTGCCATGAATCGAGCAGTGGAACCACCCGAAACACCGGATAACTCGTCAAAAGCGACTCAAGCGTTGCTGCGCCATTTGAAGTGGGTGCGGCGGCTTCAAGCGATTCCAGGAGTGGGCCGTTTGCGGTTTTTGCGCCCGGGCTCGGATGCGCAAGTCGGGGTGCTTGTGGATGCGTTGACTGGCTTCGCGATGCTGGATGGCGAGTTGAATTCGGTTGAAGCAGATTTGATTTTGGATCTTTTGCGCAGTGCTTTTCCGGAAGTGGACCACGGCTGGCTGAACCGCCGCCTGCAACGTGCGGTGCGCAATCCGAGACCGTTGCAAGGGCTGGCGATGGAGTTGAAGGACAGTTTCGACGATGCGGGAAAAATGTCGTTGGCGTTGCAATTGTTCACTCTGGTGGATGCGGCGGGGAGAACTGCGCGCAGCCGAGCGAGCTTTGAGGTTTTTATGCGCCGCTTGGGCAGGCCAGAATACGGCACCGCGATTTTACGCGAGATGCTCGGCCATGAAAGCGATGGCGGGAGTGAAAATTTGCCGTTCGAGAGAGTCACCTTTGGCCACGAATCTGCGGACGTGGTGCTGCCGCCTGCGGCGATCAATCATGAATTTCGGGTGTATCGCTCAGCGGATTTAATTTTGGTTAGAAATACCGGACGAGCCCCGCTGATGATTCGTGGCCATTCGGTGGCAAGTGGCACGTTTCTCCGCATGCGAGAGCGCCAGCCGTTGGTGGTGCCTGGATGGTCGCTGACGCAAGAGGATTTGATTTTTTTCCTCAACGTTAAACGCACCAAGAATACGCCGGCGATTTATCTCGAACAAGGAGACCGCGGTCTAACAGCTGCGCGGGTGCGCGGCCGAGCAAGCGTGTTGAGAATTCGCTTTGGTCTGAATGCGGAAGTGGAGGCATTGGTCGATAGCAGTCTTCACGCAGGCAGCCGGGGGCCGCTAAAAAAAGCGGAATTGGTTCATTGCAATCATCACGAGCGGGTGGGGGACTCGAAAGGATTTAGTGTTTCGATCAATGATCTCAGAAAAAGCGCGCTTCAAGCGGGCAGGCGTTTTCGTCTGTTAGGCGATCGCCAAGAGTATTTGGTTTCTAACGATGCCTCGGCATTGTCATTGGGCGATTTGCTGTTAGGTCCGAAATTATCTCCTCGGGTGGTGCTTTTCATCCGCTATGATGAGGAGCGAGCCGAAGGTGAGTTGGAAGTGCGGGAAAGCCAAGGGCCGGTATTGGTCGATGGCATTCCGGTGAAGACGGTAGCCCCATTACGCGATGGATCGTTGATACGTCTATCAGGCAGTCAAGCGGTGCGCTGCCGCTTTAGCGAAGGATTTCTGGATGAAGAGCGATCGCTCATCGAATCGCTGCGAGTGTTAGATGTCCTTCATGATTTTAATCCTGAGGCACGCGCGTTGGATCATTTGAGTTTTGAGATCAATCGTGGAGAAATGCTATGCATCATCGGCCCTAGTGGCAGTGGCAAAAGCACGTTGCTCAGCGTGCTCTCCGGCCAGATGGAGCCGACTCGTGGGCAGGTCATGCTCAATGGCGCATCGCTCTATGAAAACCGTGCAAAACTCGTGCCATTCATCGCTTACATGCCGCAGGAAGAGGCACTCAGCCCGCAGCTCAGTGTGCGTGAGCATTTGCGCCATGCGGTGACGATTCGCCGGCCAGCACTCACTCTAGCAGAACATGAACGCCGCGTGGATAGCATGCTCGCTGAGCTTGGATTGCAAGGCATCGGCAGGCGGCTCGTCGGCTCGCGCGGTGATAAATCGATCTCTGGTGGTGAACGCAGTCGATTGAATCTAGGTCTCGATCTCGGCAGCCGAGCGGAGGTTTTTTTATTCGATGAGCCGATTTCTGGGCTTTCCTCAAAAGACTCGGAACACGTTGCTGAAACGTTGCGCTCTCTGGCCCGGGAAAAAATTGTCATCGCCTCATTGCACCGGCCGGGCGCGATGGTCCTACGCTTGTTCGATCGTGTTCTTTTGTTAGATAGCGGGGGCAAACTTGCGTATTACGGAACTCCGGCAAACATGGTGGGGTATTTTCGCGATGCCTGCGAAGAATTATCGATCCAGCATCCATCTGTTAGATCCAATGCGGCACTTGGAGCAGACTTTGTTTTTGACGTGTTAGAAACGCCTCTGAGTGCGATTGGAAGTGGCTCCAATACCGGGGCGGCGAGGCGTTTCCCACCATCTTTTTGGCAAGAGCGATACGAGAGCCATTACCTGATGGCATCGTTGCAGCTTCCTGGTCCGCGCATTCCACAGATCAGCGAAGATGCAGGATTTCAGGTCACGCCTGAGCCACCCAAGCCCTCGCGTCCGGTGCGTGCGATGATCGCCGTTTTTGCGACGCATTTCATGCGTTCATTTTTATCCAAAGCACGCAACCGCGGCACGATTTACAGCACGATGTTAGAAGCGCCATTGTTGGCGGCATTGATCGCTATCACCTTGAGATCATCTCCAGAAGGGCCCTATCAATTTTACACCGCATTGCATATTCCGGCGTATCTGTTTTTGAGTGCGACGGTGGCGATGTTCCTAGGTCTAACCAATAGCGCGACGGAGATTTTGCGCGATCGACCGATGCTGCGCCGAGAGAGGAATTGCCAGCTCGGATCTGCTAGCTATCTGTTAGCAAAGTTTTCTGCGCTTGCCATCATCGCCTCCGTGCAATGCTTAATCTATCTGATAGTTGGGAATTATTATTTGGAAATTGATGGCACATTGCTGCACCTTTGGTGGTGGATGTCGCTGACGGCGTGGACTGGCACGGCGATGGCATTGGTGATTTCCACGGTGGTCAAAACCGAACGTGCAGCGCTCACGGCGGTGCCGCTATTGTTGGTGCCGCAGATGCTTCTCGCGGGTGCTTTGGTGCCATATCGAGAAATGAATCGCGGCCTTTTTTCCAATGCGAAGGAAGTGCGAGAAAAAGGCGGCTCACCCGTGCCATCGTTGATCATGCCGCTGCGATATGCCTACGAAGCCATGATTGTGAGCCAAGCGACGGCAAATCCATTCGAGCGTGAGCGCCTCGGATTGCAGAAAAAAATTGATCGCATGCGCACCAGTGAGGAGGAGATGACGGGTGAGCGTGCCGAGCGGTTTGATCTCTACAAAGAAGGCTTGCGGGCATTGTTAGCAAGTGGTGCATCCAGCCCAGAGGATGCGCTGGATCGCATCAATCGCATCAGCAAAGCCGCCATTTCTGGGGTGCGCTTCGATTTGGAGACGATGAAATTATGGCCTGATCGGGAGAAAAAAGCGCGCCCTGCTTCAGAATTTTTCGTCAACGAACGAATCGATTTGATGGTGAGAGAAGCAGAAACATTCCGCAATGATTACCGCAATGAGGAGCGCAGAGTCATTTTCCTCGCCTTAAAAAAACCGATTCCTTTTTACCCAAAAAGTGAGAAGCAAAATGATTTGAAAACATTCACCGAGCGCAAAGATGAAATTGCCACTCCTCGATATTGCGCGATCATTTTATGCACGTTGATCAGCGCGTGTTTGATCATATCTATCAGAATTCTGGGTAGGCAAAATCGCAAAACCTGTTAGGAAGGATTGCTCGGCGAGGTGACTTTTTGCACAGCATCCATGATCGCTTTGACCGCAACAGGGGAGAGCGAATGAGAGACGACGGCACCCACCACGAGGCAGCCGTAGGGCGTTTCCACCGGAATCACCTCGAGCGTGGATTCTGCGCCAATTTTCACATGCACATTCCCAGCAGGAGCTCCCGGGCGGCGCGAAGCATGGGCCAAACTTCGGGCGAGGAAGTGCAATTTCCCGTGGCCGCTTTCATCAAAAATAACCGCCCCTTCACGATCTAACATAAAGACTTCAGTTGCTTGAAATTGCTGATGCATCCAATCGCGGAAATAACAAATTCGCTCAAGAAATGGTCCGCGAGTAGTCGTCGGCTTTGGCTCGTAACGAGGTGACGGCTGGCTTTGGTATGCCGGCTCTAATTTTATTGGCGGCGCGGTGGCTGTGGGCCGTGAGCTATCGGCAGAAAATCCTTCAAAAGCGTCATTAAAACCCGCATCGAGAACTTGCGGAGTAGAAGTAGGAGCACGGCGAATCAGGCTTTCTGCAAGACGCCTGACTTCGATCGGGTCGAGCCATGGGTTGATTGGATCCATCAGCCATAGGCGGCGTGTAGGCCGCTTGCGGGTTGAATTTTAGCTTCGATTTCAGCGCGCAATGAATCGAATACGACTTGTGCCCCGGCACCGTCTTCCATCGCGCCGATGGGTAGGCCGCGGGCACTGGCGCGCACAAACAATCCATCACGCGGGATCATCGTTTGAAAGACCATTTCAGCGGGCAGCAATTGGCGCAGGGCGTTGGCAGCTTCGAGACTTTCTGCTAGATTATTTTGGACCATGGTTAGCAGGACCCCGAGCACATTGAGGCTTGGATTCATTAAACGCAGGCGGCTCAATCCATCGAGCAACTTGGGCACCGAACGGATGCCGAGTGGCTCTGATTGCTGTGGAATGATCACGCTATTACTTGAAACGATGACATCGCCCGTGATGCCAAAGAGCCCGGCGGCCGTATCGATAATGCAGATATCAAATTGGTTCGATGCGGCGGCACGCAGGAACGAGCGCACTCGTGCGAGATGCGTGCCCATGCCATTGCCGCCAGCTTCATAATCGCTGGCTTGGCCGCAGGCGACGAGTGAAAATGTCTCCAGCCTCGTCGGCACAATCAAGCGTTCCATCGGAATGCTGGGATCTGCGAGGTAGTCGTAAAATCCGCTGAGAAGCCGCGATTGGCGCGTCAGAGAAAGACCAACGGAGCCTTGCGGATCTGCATCGATGAGCAGTGTTTTCGCTCCAGCTCGGGCGAATGCGTGGGCTAGATTGATCGAGACAGTGGTTTTACCCACGCCTCCTTTTTGACTGGAAACGGCAAGACTAATCACGCGCTGTAAAAATGGTGTGTGAGCAAGATGAACATGCCCGTGCAGCATCGGAAGTCTTTTCTTCACAAACGCGAAAAGGCATGAAATTCTTCTGCCCCGCATCGCTAATACGTTGGCGTTTAAAATTATGAAATCCAGTCACTTACTTTTATTTTGCCTATCCATCATTTTTAGTTTTTTCCTGTTAGGTTGCCGGCAAGATCGGCCAGAGGCGAAGAAACGTGCGGATACTCCTGAGGGTGTCATTTCGGATCAGCTCAAGACCAATCAGATTTCCAAATTGCCCGGCGCGATTTATCAGAGCCAAGCAAAGTCAACTATTCCATGGCAACCATGGACGCGTGAAACGTTGCTCGCAGCTCGAGATGCAAATCGCTTGGTGTTCGCCGTCGTTGGACTTGCGCAGCACCCAGGATTCATTGAGACCATGCAAGTGATTGAAAAAAGTCCGATCGTCCAAGAAGCGGTGGAGAAGCGCTATGTGCCGATTTTGATCGATGGCGACGCATCCCGAGAAATGAGCTTGCTCAGCTCGGACCTGGCTACGGAAACGCAGATCGAGATGAGAATGCCGATGATCATTTGGATGACACCCACAGGAAATCCAATCGGCTGGGTTTCAGTTTCAGGTCTCACGCCTGAGGAGATCGTCAAGACTTTTACTCAATCAGACGATACGATGATCAAAGTATGGCTCAGTGAGCCGAGTTATGTGATCAACAACAGCACGATGGATAACGACAATCGGCGCGAACGTTATGAAAAATTCCGAGCACAAAGAAAGTTCAGCCAAAATCCGAGCGAAGATGTTCTACGCGGGATGCGCCAATTGATTTCACTATATGATCCGGTGACGCGAACCATGGATCAGTCAGGTGGCCTTTTCCCATCAGGGATCATCCAGTTGCTCGCATGTGCGGCCAATCATCCGCAACTGCCCGAAGATTTACAAAATCGTTCTAGAAGCACGCTGCAGGATTTAATGAAGGATATCATGCCTTCTGCCATGATGGATCCGTTAGATGGTGGTGTTTTCATGGCTCGCCATGCTAGTTCGTGGCAGCTGCCGTTTTTCATCACTGAATGTGTCAGTCAAAGCCGAGCTGTGATCTCGCTTTTCAACGCTTATGGCGCATTGGGGGATGAAGTTATTCTCGAGCGTGCGCTGAGGGCACTGGACTTTGCTGAAAAAACCTACCAAACGTCCAACGGATTATTTGCCGCCGGCATGGCAAGCGGAGCAAAATCGACAGAGTGGATGTGGTCACCGCAGCAAGTTGGAGAGATTCTAACAGCCGAGGACGCGGCCTGGTGGATGCTCCATACTGGCATGAAGCCAGATGGTAACATCCCTAATGAAGCAGACATCAAGCGCCGTTATTTCCGCCTGAACACGCTTGCTTTCGCTCAATCATTAGAGCAAATCGCGGCTTCTACCCAGCAGCCGCTCGTGCAAGTTCGCGAACGTTTTGAGCGTTGCCGGCAGCTATTGTTAGCGGAGCGGAAGCGGCGTCTTGGCACGACTTATCAGGACACGATACCGCATCCGGGGGCCAGCTTCCGAATGGTGGCGGCATATGCGGCTGCATTTTCGGCAACCGGAGAGGAGCGCTTCCGTCAGAGAGCGGTGGAGGTGTTGGCGCTCGCCCGCACGACATTTTCGGATGGAACGCGTTTGATGAACTATACCGAAAAATCACCCCCTTCGGTGGGTGCGGGGCGCGCGTTTCTTTATAGCATGGCAATTCAGGCGGCTCTCGACGTGGCGGACATCACTCAGGATCCGAGCACTCTCCAGTGGGCGGAGGATTTGATGAGCACCACTGCCGAGCTGTTTGCGATGGCCGGCTATCTAAAAGAATGTCCGGATGAGGCAAAAATCATTGATTTACCCATTAGTGATTCAATGATGATTTTTGATGAAACATCGATGGCAAATATCTCCCTCGCGGCTAAACGCCTCGAAGTGTATGGCCGCCCAACGGTTGATGCCTTACGCGAGGTGACTTCAACTTTCCCATCAACTCTGGCGGAAAATCCAGTGCTATTTACGGATTTGATTTACGCCAATATCGCCCGCTATCAAGAGGCGAAATTAATCATCGGCGAGGGCCTTTCCCCAGAGATGCAGCAAGTAGTCCAGCGGCTGCCATTGCGCTGGATTCTGAGGCGAGCTGCCACTTCTGATGATCAGCTTCCAACCGGAGCTGTGGCTCTAAAAATAGGTGATCAAGATCCAAAAATTTTCACCGAGCCGAGTGCGTTGCGAGAAGCCATTTTCCCAAATCAACGTAGAAATTCTCAGCCGTAAAAGCCGTGTTTGTCGTTTCAATCCTCCAATGAAGGATTGATCTTTTGGTTTGGGCACCTTATCAAGACAACACATGAGTGCACCACGCGGCGCAATGCGTCATCGCAAAACGGCAGAAACAGAAATTCAGATTTCGATATGCATCGATGGCAGTGGCAAATCCACAGTGGAGACGGGCGTGCCGTTTTTTGATCACATGCTCACGCTGTTTGCCAAGCACGGGCTTTTTGACCTCGAGCTCAAAGTGGTGGGAGACATCAAAGTTGATTTCCACCACACGATTGAAGATACGGGAATCGTGATCGGCGAGTGTTTGCGTGAGGCATTAGGCAGCAAAGAAGGAATTCGCCGCTACGGCCTGAGTTACTTGCCGATGGACGAAACACTCGCCCGCGTGGTGGTCGATTTAAGCAATCGCCCGCACTTGGAGTTTCGTGCGCCATCGGGCACTCCATCCGCGCCGAATATGCCATTTTCCCTAGTCGAAGAATTTTGCCGGGCACTTGCGAGCAACCTGCGTGCGAATGTGCATGTGGAATTGCTCTACGGCCGCGATGGTCACCACATTGCAGAGGCGATTTTCAAAGGACTCGCTCGGGCCTTGCGCGATGCTTGTGAGAAAGATCCGCGAGTAATCGGAATTCCCAGCACCAAGGAAATGCTGTGAAAATCGGGATCGTCGATTACGGCGGGGGCAATCTTCGCAGTGTGGTCAACGCCGTGCGGGCACTTGGCCACGATCCACTTGTGGTGGCCGCTCCGGATGATGCCGAGGGCGTCACGCACTTGATGTTGCCCGGACAAGGCGAGTTCGGCGATGTCATGCGCTGCTTGGATCAACGCAACTTGCTCGGTTTTTTGAAAAATTGGATCCTCGAAGATAAGCCATATTTTGGGATCTGCGTGGGTTATCAAATTCTTTTTGATGCCAGCGAGGAAGCACCCGATGTGCCCGGACTTTCGTTGATTCCCGGCAAAGTGCAGCGTTTTGCTGCCGAGCCAGAATTGAAAATCCCCCATATGGGTTGGAATTCAGCGCGCATCCTGAAGCCACTCGCGCCGTGTTGGAGCGGCCTCGGAGAGCAGCCGTATTTTTATTTCATTCATTCCTTTTTCCCGTGCCCCACCGGCACTGATTGGACGGTCGCAGAAACGACGTATGGCGAGCAAACATTCGCCTGCGCCGTCGCTCGTAGCCGCGTCTTTGCTTGCCAATTCCATCCAGAAAAAAGCCAAAACGCAGGACTGAAATTGATCGAGAATTTCCTGCGATCCGCCTGAATTCCGGGAAGCAGTTGAAACACTTCGCGATCGAAGAGCGTGGGTGTCCTCGATGTAGGCGATATCGGCGAAGCGCACGACCAAGCGCCCGGCGGTTTTTCCGTGGAAGAATTTATCCCTGAGGAGCGCACGCGTCCCGTGTGCTGTCGTTCGCGTCCTCGCTGACGACTCATCTTACTCACGCTCAGAGTCATTCATTTGAATAATCGACGAGGTTTCCGGCGCGACGCCTGCGCTCCCCAGGCCAAAACTACCCCGCCCGTGATTCGGAAACTATTTATCTTTAGCAGTTTTCAACGCCAGAATCCAACTTCGGATTTCGGCCGCAATCACTTAATCTAACAACATATTTTAGCGATTGGTTGGCTTTCACATCAATTCGATGCGCCTGTGGCCCAGCTCATTCTATGGCCGAGACTCTGCTGTTAGAAAAATTGTTTAGAATTCATCGTAAGCGATTTGGCTTGGAGCCACGCCGAGGCCGGTGAGCATTTTGACGCAGGCCTTGATCATCATCGGTGGCCCGCAGAGGTAGAACTCAATCGCCGTAGGGTGCTCGTGCTGCGCGAGATAACTTTCTAACACCACTTCATGAATGAAACCAATGTGGCCTTGCCATGCGTCTTCTTCCAGCGGTGATGAGAGGGCGAGCTGGAAATTAAAATTCGCATGCTCTGCTGCCAATTTTTCAAAATACTCCTGATAGAAAATTTCTTGCTTTGAGCGGGCACCATACCAGTAGCTGACTCGGCGCGATGTCTTTTCTGTTTCAAATAAATGGGAAAGATGAGCACGCAGCGGTGCCATGCCAGCGCCGCCGCCGATGTAAACCATTTCTTTCTGCGTTGGCTTGATGTGGAAGTCGCCAAAAGCGCCAATCGCCGTGACTTCATCGCCGGGCTTGAGCTGATACATGTAGCTTGAGCCGACTCCTGGCGGGCAGTCTTGGCCGGGTGGTGGCGTGGCAATCCGCACATTGAAGCGCAGCACGCGTTCGAGGGAAGCGTTGCTCGCCAGCGAGTAGTTGTTGCGTCGGCCCGCTTCGGTGTTGCTAACTGTTAGATTGAAGACGTGTTGGTTGCGCCAGACGGTGGCGTATGGCTCGGGGATATCAAACGAGCTGAAGTGAATTTTTTCATACTGCGGAATATCGATCTGCATGTATTCGCCGGGAGCGAAGGAAATTTGTTCTGATAGATCGATTGGTTCGAGTTCGATTTCGCGGATGAAAGTGGCGACGTTGCGGGCGCTTTTGACGCGGAGGTGATAGATTTTTTGATGTTTGGCACCAGCGCCAGATGCCTGAGCGATATTGAGAAAAAGGCGGCCATTGGTTTCGCGCAGCGGGTAGGTGGCTAAGCCGCGGCAGATGGGAGCGCGGGCAGGGGAGCCATCTTCGAGGTTGAAGCGGCCGTTGTGTTTGGGGCATTCGATGATTTTGCCTTTCACGAGGCCATTGGCGAGGTGCGTGTTGCCGTGAGTGCAGATGCCATCAGTGGCGTAAAGTTTACCCTCCAGATCGCGGATGAGTGCGTAGGTTTTTTTGCCGTGATCGAAGCGAATGACGTCCTCGCGGTCCAGATCCGCCGCCGCACAAACTTCAATCCATCCCTCGGCATCCGGTTGGCCTTGGTTGCGGTAGCCATCATTTTCTGGTGGAGCTTTTGGCTCAGGCAAGGTGCGCTTGACGTGCCATGCTGGGTCTTTCACTTGGCGCAAGACAGCGGGTAAAAGTTCTTTCCATGCGGCGAGCAGGCTTGGATATACTTCCGGACAATCATCCTTCACCGCTTCGTGCAATTTGGGCAGTGCGTGATACGGAACCAGCGGGAACATGTGATGCTCGACGTGGTAATTCATGTTCCAGTAAAGAAACCGATTGATCACGTTCATCTTGACCGTGCGGCAATTGAGGCGGTGATCTAACACATTTTCTGCGAGACCGGCATGTTGAGTCAGGCCGTAAATGCTCATCAGCCATGAGCCGAAAAGGTGAGGCAGCCCGATGAACATCAGCGGCAAAATGCTGCGTTGGGAAATGGCGATGGCGATGACTGTTAGATAAATCAGCACACAGATTCTTGCGCGGAAATAGATTTTAGGAAACTCGCTTTCAGGCACGTAAGTTTTTTCCTCGTCCGTCATTTTTCCCGATGCGTGGAGCAGGGTATGTTTGAAATAAACTGGATAATTGGGAAGTCCGAAGAAGCCCATCGCCATGCGCTTCATATCGGGCGGGCGTGGCACAGCAATTTCCGGATCGCGGCCGACGATGATCGTATCGCTATGGTGGCGTGTGTGGCTCCAACGCCAGATGGTCGATTCACGCATGACCATGAACGAGGCAATTTCATATAACAGATTGTTCATCCAATCGGTGCGAAATGCAGTGCCGTGGCTTGATTCATGCCAGCGTGAATCAGAAGTGGAAGCGTAGAGCACGGCATAACAGAGATAGGGAATGACGGCCCACCATGTGCCCCATAGCAGCCATGTGGCGACGGCGGTTGCCAAGATCAGTCCAAACCAAATTGCGCAATCACGCAGTGCCGGGCCGTCCTTGCGCTCGAGCAATTGGCGAATCGTCGATCGCGGCACCGGGCATTGATACCAATCTGCTTCGGCCAGACCTTTCTCAATGGCTAAACTGGCGTTGACACCTGTTAGACTGTAATCAAGTGCTTGCGGTGGTTTGGTGTGTAAAGTTGCTTCAGAACTCATGGGATTTCATCATCGAAACGACTTTTAACTTTAGAGCAATTTACATCCATGCCAATACCCCGATTTCATGGATGATTTAATGGCAGACTGGGCAGGTATTGAGCGAGGTGAAAAAGTCATTTCCTTTGTTATCGACGAGGATAAACGCAGGAAAATTTTCAACCGTGATTTTCCAAACTGCTTCCATGCCAAGCTCTGGAAAGGCGATGACTTCTTGAGATTTGATGTGGTCTTGTGCAAGCAGCGCAGCAGGCCCGCCGGCTGAGCCAAGATAGAATCCACCGTGCTTGCGGCATGCATCCGTGACTTGCTGTGAGCGATTGCCTTTGGCTAACATCACCATTGAGCCGCCACAGGTTTGGAAACGATCAACATAGCTATCCATGCGGCCAGCAGTAGTCGGCCCGAACGAGCCGGACGCCATGCCCGCAGGCGTTTTTGCGGGGCCAGCGTAGTAGATTGGGTAGTTTTTAACATAGTCAGGAAGCTCGCCTGTTTGTTCTAAAATTTCGAGGATTTTCGCGTGGGCAATATCGCGTGCGACAATGATCGTGCCACTTAGCGCCAGTGCCGTGGTCACTGGGTATTTTGATAAAGTTTGCAAGGTCTGCGCCATGCCCAAATCCAGATCGATTGGCACTCCTTTGAATTTCCAATCGCGATATTTTTCAGGAATAAAACGACCGGGATTTTTTTCTAACTGTTCGATAAAAATTCCGTCTGCGGTGATCTTCGCCTTCGCTTGGCGGTCCGCTGAGCATGAGACACCGATGCCAACTGGGCACGAAGCACCATGGCGTGGCAAACGCACAACGCGCACGTCCAGAGCTAAGTATTTACCCCCGAATTGCGCACCAATGCCGATTTCTCTAGCGAGTTCTAACAGTTCTTTTTCGAGCTCGATATCGCGAAAAGCTCGGCCTAACGAATTGCCGCTGGTCGGCAGTGCATCGTAGTAGCGGGTGGTGACCATTTTCACCGTCTTCAAGCACATTTCCGCCGAGGTTCCGCCGATGACGAATGCGAGGTGATACGGCGGACAAGCGGCGGTGCCGAGCGAGCGCATTTTTTCAACGCAAAATTCTTTGAGCCGCTTCGGATTGAGGAGCGCTTTGGTTTCCTGATAGAGAAATGTTTTATTCGCAGAGCCGCCGCCTTTGCTAACGAATAGAAAATCGTAATGATCACCTTGAGCGGCGTAGAGATCGATCTGCGCAGGTAAATTGGTCTTGGTATTGACCTCGTCATACATCGTGAGCGGTGCCGTCTGCGAGTAGCGTAAATTTTCTTTAATGTAAGTCTGATAGATGCCGCGCGAGAGGTGCTCAGCGTCATTGCCATCCGTCCAGACGGCTTGGCCTTTTTTACCGATGATCGTCGCGGTGCCGGTATCTTGGCAAAAGGGTAAAATTCCGTGGGCGGCGATTTCTGCATTTTTTAACAACATCAACGCCACCATGCGGTCATTTTCCGAAGCTTCTGGATCATCTAAAATCGCGGCGACTTGTGCCAAGTGCGAGGCGCGCAGGGTGAAATTGATCGCCTTGATCGCTTCGGCGGCCAGCAGCGTGAGCCCTTCTGGCGCGATTTTTAAAATGGGTTTTCCCTCAAAATCTGCGAGCGATACGTGATCGCGAGTGATGCATTCGTAGCGCGTTTCATCCGCAGTGAGTGGGAAGGGATCTTGATATTCAAATGGGACGTCGGGCATAATCTTTGCAATCAAGGTAATGATGCGAACGCACCGTGCAATGCGATTTGCTCATTCGAGTGGCAATTCATCATCATTTTCTCCGCATCAGTTGCGGCAAGGCTTGCTCGTCGCCGGATGACAGTCTAAACGCGCAACAACATGGCAAAAAAACCGATCGTGCTCATCATTCGTGACGGCTGGGGTGTCAATCCCGGCGGACAAGCAACTGCCCAAAAAGATGGCAACGCCACGCTGCTGGCCAAGACTCCATTTCACGATGAAATGCTGGCTGCTTATCCAAAAGGATTTTTAAGCGCGTCTGGCATGGATGTGGGATTGCCGGATGGCCAGATGGGAAATTCTGAAGTCGGCCACCTCAATCTCGGCGCGGGACGCATCGTCTATCAGGATCTAACAAGAATTAATAAGGCAATTGCGGAGAAGACGATCGATCAAAATCCAACTCTGTTAGATGCATTTGAAAAAGCGAAAAAATCGCGGCTGCACTTCATCGGATTGGTCTCTGATGGCGGCGTGCATAGCCATCAAGAGCAACTCATCGCCTTGGTCCGCCTCGCTAAAAATGCGGGAGTGGATGAGATCATGATCCACGCAATTACCGATGGCCGCGATACTTCGCCGACGGCGGGTGCCGGCTATCTTTCGTTGGTGGAAGATGCCGCTGCGGCATCTGGTGCGCGGATTGCCACGGTGGTGGGACGATATTTTGCCATGGACCGCGACCGCCGCTGGGATCGTGTGAAATTGGCGTGGGATGCGATCGTTCACGGCATGGGTGAGCCTAAAGAAATTCTGGCCAGCGAGGCAGTGGCTGATTTTTATCGCGAGCACAAAACCGATGAATTTATGCCGGCAATGGTTTTTGCGGAGCCTCACTGCCAACGCATTCGCGATGGGGATGTGGTGATGTTTTTCAACTTCCGCTCCGACCGTGCGCGAGAATTATCCGAAGCATTTTTGTTAGATGACTTCAGTGGATTTGATCGAGGAAATCGGCCGAAGGTGGATTTTGTCACGCTCACCGAGTATGATAAAACATATCATTGCGGCGTTGTCTTTGGCCCGCAGACTTTGGAGATGGGGCTTGGGCAGACTGTCTCATTAGCCGGGCTGCGCCAGATGCGTATTGCCGAGACGGAGAAATATCCGCACGTGACGTATTTTTTCAACGGTGGAGTGGAAACGCCTTATGCTGGGGAAGAGCGCTTCATCATCCCATCACCCAAAGATGTGCCGACGTATGATTTCAAGCCGCAGATGAGTGCACCTCAAGTGACGGCCACGGTGTTAGAACAGATCGAACAATTTGATTTGATCATCCTCAATTTTGCCAATCCGGACATGGTTGGTCACACCGGAGTCGTCGAAGCGGCGATCACGGCGGTGGAGACGATCGATCGTGCGGTGCAAGAAATTGTCGAGCGCACCTTGAGCTTGGGCGGCGCGTTATTGATCACTGCGGATCATGGAAATTGCGAATTCATGCGCAATGCTGATGGCTCACCCAACACCGCGCATACCACGAATTTGGTGCACATGGTTTACGTCGCGGCGGATGCCGCGTCCTACCGCGTGAATGATGGCATTCTTGCGGATGTGGCACCCACTTTGCTCGATCTGTTAGGTATTGAACAACCAGCCGCGATGACCGGTCACAGTCTGTTAGAAAAAATTTAACTACCCTACGATCATGAAACCCACGTTCTTATTATTTTCGTTTTTGAGCATTTTCATCTCCCCGTTGCTGGCTGAGGAGAAATCCATTTTTAATGGCAAAGATTTGGCCGGTTGGTCTGGCGCGATGGAATTTTGGTCGGTGCGCGATGGTGCCATCACTGGCGAAACCACGGCGGAAAAGCGCACGGCGCAAAATACGTTTTTGGTGTTAGATGGAATCGAAGTCGCGGACTTCGAGCTGCGTTTTTCATATCGCATCATGGACGTGCAAGGCGCGAGCAAAGGCTTCGGCAATTCTGGCGTGCAGTATCGCAGCAAGTTGATCGATGCGGCTGCATTCATCGTCGCCGGCTATCAGGCAGATTTCGAGTGTGGCGAGACGTATAGCGGCATTCTGTATGAAGAACGCGGCCGCGGCATTCTTGCTCAACGCGGCCAAAAAGTGACGATCCAAAATGGCCCCGTTCCTGAAAAACCAAGCATCATCGAAACGGGGAAAACCGGCGATTCCGCAGTCATTCAAGCCGCGATCAAACCAGCGGATTGGAATGAATACCGAATTGTGGCGAAAGGTGGCCATCTCCAGCACTTCATCAATGGTAAGCTGACGGTGGAGGTGACGGATGAATCGAGCATGGCCGCCAAGTCTGGGATTTTGGCACTGCAGTTGCACGCGGGAGAACCGATGACTGTGCAGTTTAAAGATTTATTTCTAACGGAAAAATAATTTTCTATCTGCTAGGTTTATTCACTAAGGGTCGTCACGCCTTCGATCACGCGCACGCGGGCGAAGCTGCTTTTTTCGCCACTTGGCAGTGGTCGTTGGATGCGCACCCATTCCCAAGTTGCTGCGAGACTTCCGCTGATTTCCGAGACAGTGATCCATGCGGGGTCCGCTGCTTGCCATGAATCGACTTCAAGGTTGTTAGAAAATTCTGGCTGATAGATGAGCGGTTGGATGGATTCGAGTGCTTTTCTTCGAGGGAATTCAAGCACCTGATAGGTGACACTTCCATCGCGAGCGATTGATTGGCGAGGCAGGCCAAGCTCAGCTGGGTGGGCCGATGAATCAGGCAGCATCGGAGAGGTGCCAAATGCATATTCTAACAAGTTTTTCCAGCCGTCTTGATCAGGATCCGCGAGCATGCCGCAGAAGCTGGCATCGAGCAGCTTACTGCGTGGAAAAACTTCGGCCTGCCAGCGTGCGATGGGCCCGACGGTGAATAAAATCGGCACCACTTGGCTTTCACTCGTCGGGTTCGTTTGGCCCGGCCCACGAAAGCCGCTGGCAGAAAATCCTAACTGATAGATTCCCATTTCACTAAAGCCCCAATTGGCATGAGTGTGGGTGCCTGCAGAGTAGAGAAAATAATCCGACGGACCAATGCCATCGGATTGGCGCATCCACACGCGGGGGGTGCCGCCGGAGACTCCCCAGTAGGAGAAGATGGGATCCGATCCGCTGCCTTGGTAAGTCATTTCTTTGAGGGAAATTTTCAGCCACGGGCGCGCTTCGGATTGGTTAGGGAGGCGTGTATCAGTCTCGATGTAGCTGCCAAATTGGCTGAATGCTTGGTTGTTTTCCATGCCTGGCCATGATTCGCCCAAGCCGGGCGTGCCTTGGGGGGCGATCCAAATCGGGTTGCCCGGCATCACTCCGGTGAAGGCATAACTGGCTGATCCTGATTGAATGTTGCGCGAGCCAGAATTACTTGGAGTCATCGGTCGAGATGGCCGATCGCTGAGCACTAAAAACGCATCATTCCAGGAAACGATCGTTTGGTTCTGCTCACCTCCGGCCACCAGTGCGACGCAGTTCCATGTATCCGCATCACGATCGTAAATCCAGCGCACATCGACGTGCTCGCCGAGCGGTCTGAGCGCGCCGCTGGCAGGTGAAATGCTCGCTAACAAGAGCCATGAAAATCCAAAATAACTGAAACAATTCATACTGATGATCAAAGTGAAACGCCCGGCGGTTTAGCGATGTTGTTGCCTCTTTCGATTTGCTTTTTCAACTCGCGTGCACTGATGGATTCCACTCGCCCATCGACGTAAAGGTAATTCGAGCGGCCTTCTAAGCTGCGTTTCGGATCATCGGTGCCAAAACGGTTTGGTGCGATATCTCGGCTAACCGCCCGCCAAGTGTCCCAATCATAAGAATGGGTGTGATCATTTCCTGGGCCTACTCCGGTGCGATCAGAACAAATAAATGCCATGATGGTGCGCTCTGGCTCGGGGATGGCAGAGAGGCGATTGAGCGCCGGACCGATGGGTTCGCCAAATGGCCCGACTTCCGGAACGAAGATAAAACTGTTGAGAACATAACTCGTTCCACCGGCGGCGAGGCGCGCTTCTCGTTTTGGATCAGCGGGGCAAACGCGCGTTCGCTCATAATCGCCCAAGTAAGATTTAAGCGCGTAAATCCACGCATATTCGAGGTCTTGGGTGTGCGTGGTTTCGGGGAAACTGCCCTGATGATCAATCGCGTAGCTGTGCATCGCGAGGCCAATGTTGCGCAGATTTTCCGCGCATGCGGCTTGCTTGGCACCGCTCATGATGTTGCGCATCCCAATAATGCCGACGGTGCTAAGTCCGATGATTAAGGAAATGACGACCAACAATTCAAGCAAAGTAAAGCCACCCGCGATCGGGGGGGATTTTTTTCTCGCTTGATTAACTGGCCGTTTCACTCGCGAGAATTTCGTTCATTGGTCGATTTTTTGCAAGAATTTTACAAAAACGTGGGTTTTCTATTGCCTGAAAGATGCGTTTGGAGCATAGAACACATCGCAAACACGAATGCATATGAAAAATCAATTTTTAGCAACCACATCGGGTCTTTTTTTGGCGATGGCCCTGCCAGCAATGTCCGCATCATTTATTCTGACTGGAGGGCACATGGATTCGCCGGCATTTGGCTATGTTTCTGAGGATGAAGCACTTTCAGATCCGAGTTTGACGCAAGGCATCGAGCCTCACATGCATAATGAGGGGGGGGCGGATGGGGCGATTCTCAACGGAGTGCGCGAAGAAACTGAGAATGAGTATGAGCCAGATGAGGTGGTTATTTCTGTGCCAGTGACCTCGACGACTGGGTTCGGTCCTGACACTTATTATTGGTTGCCGGAGACAGAAATGGATGCAGCTGCCCAAAATGCTCCATATTTGGGATTTGGTTTAGAGGAATTGTCCATCGATGAGTGGATGGATGTTTCGATCACTCTTTCCGGAATTTCTGGTCCGGGTGAAGTCGTGCTGTGGCAAGATGGCATGGTGCCAGATTTATTTTTTGATAGTGTGGGGGATTCCCGCGCATTCAATGCTGGCAGTCATACGCATTTGAATTGGGGCTTCTCTGAATTAGGTCTCTACTCATTGGAATTCACTTTCGTAGGCACTCACTTTGAGGATGGTGTGCAAAGGGGCGCGGCCACCTATTTTTTCGTGGTTCCAGAGCCATCCACAGCGGCGTTGGGCGTGATTGGCATGCTCGGTCTGTTAGGCCGCCGCCGCCGTTGTTAGATTTCTCCGAGTGCCATCCAAGCAAGGAACTCTTGATTGCCATCCATGCCGGTGATGGGTGAGGGGACCACTCCGCGCCATTGCCACGCTTGCTGATCGCAAAAGGTGCGGATTTTTTCGATGGCTCTTTGGTGCGCGGCGGCATCTCTCACAATGCCGCCTTTGCCGATTTCCTCGCGGCCGAGTTCAAATTGCGGTTTGATCAAACAAATGATTTCTCCGCATGGCTCAAGCACTTTGCCCACGGCAGGCAGCACATGAGTTAGCGAAATAAAGGACAAGTCCATTACCGCCAAACGGCAGCTCTCGCCGATGTCTGCTGGCTCCATGTGCCGCGCGTTAAATTGTTCTTTGACGACCACTCGCGGATCGTTGCGCAATTTCCATACCAGTTGATTGGTGCCGACGTCCACCGCGTGCACGCGCAGAGCGCCACGTTGCAGCAAGCAATCGGTGAAGCCACCTGTCGATGCGCCGATGTCGATGCAGATCCAGCCGTCTGGATTGATTTGAAAATGATCGAGTGCACCTTCCAATTTGAAGCCGCCACGGCCAACGAAGCGTGGTTTTTCTTTGACACTAATCGGTGCATCGATGGCGAACTGTGTGCTCGGTTTATCGATGCGATGGTCGCCACACATGACTTCACCGGCGAGCACCAGCCGCTTCGCTTGCTCGCGCGAATCGCACAAGCCGCGTAAGACAAGCAGCGCATCAATGCGTTCTTTTTTGATCACACTAAGAAAATGGAAATTCCATTCTTGATCGGCAAGCTCAGATCCGCAGATTGATGAAACTTGTTTCTTGCCATATCACTAGGAAGCCAACCAGCATCGCCCGCGTGACTCAACACCGAACTGACGACTTACGCATCACTGGAATCCGCCCGCTCATTTCCCCAGCGGTCCTAAGCTATTACTTGCCGATTACGGAGGCAGCATCTGAACTCGTAGCGACATCTCGCGAGCAGACGGATGCGATTCTGCGCGGCGAGGACGATCGACTTCTCGTCGTCCTCGGTCCGTGCTCGATTCACGATCCCGAGGCAGCCATCGAATATGCTGAAAAATTGCGCGATCTGGGTCAGGAAGTGAAGCAAGATTTGTTGGTGATCATGCGCGTTTATTTTGAGAAACCGCGCACCACCGTTGGTTGGAAAGGGCTCATCAATGATCCCGGATTGGATGATTCATTTGACATCAACCAAGGCCTGCGCGTGGCGCGGAAATTGTTGTTAGATTTGGCCAATATGGGCGTGCCAGCAGGCACCGAGTTTTTAGATACGATATCGCCTCAATACATCGCGGATCTCATCGTTTGGGGCGCGATTGGCGCGCGCACGACAGAGTCTCAAATTCACCGTGAGTTGGCATCTGGTTTATCGATGCCGGTTGGTTTTAAAAATGGCACGGGCGGCTCGGTGCAAATTGCCTTGGATGCGATTCAATCCGCATCGCGTCCGCATCATTTTCTATCAGTCACTAAGCAAGGTGTTTCGGCGATTGTGAGCACTGCGGGGAACCGCTCGTGTCACTTGATTTTGCGTGGTGGAAAATCAGGACCGAACTACTCGAAAGAGGATGTTTCCGCTGCCGCTGCGATGTTGCGTGAGCAAGGCTTGCCAGAATCGATCATGATCGATTGCTCACATGGCAATTCGATGAAAGATTACCGGAACCAGCCGATGGTTGCCCGCGATATTGCCAATCAAATTGCTGCTGGCTCTAAAGAAATTTCCTCGGTGATGATCGAATCAAACCTCTGTGAAGGAAATCAAAAGCTCGTCGCCGATCTTTCATCTCTCAAACGCGGCCAATCGATCACCGACGCCTGCATTCATTGGGATGATACGGTGGAAGTTTTGCGGACGTTGGCTTCCGCTGTGCGCAAGCGCCGTTTGAAGGCGGGTCATTAAGAACTTGTCAGTATGTAAATTTTGAATTTTAGGATACCCATCGTATTTCCCCCCATGGCGCAGATCAAGATCATGGTCGGTATTGGCCGGGTTTTTAGACAAAATCCCACATAAAGCAAATTACGGTGGGCCCTCGTTGCGAGTGACTTGCAATCGGTAAAACGCTTTTCCGCTCACCTCTCGCGCCAGAAGCGAGAGGACATTATCTTGCATTTCGATCAATTTGCCCCCCGCCCGAGAGCACTTCCATTGTAAACAATATAGGGATACCCACCATGAACAACGGCAAGTGCTGGCGCACCAAAGCAGCGGCCATCGAGGAGCGGGGCACTCTCAAATCCTCCGTTTGCTTTTTCACGCGCATAGCCTAACTTTGTATTGGCTGAATTGAAAATGTATTGATAGGCGAGATGGATTCCTTGGAAAAAATGGGCAATTGCATCTGCGGCTTGCGCAATCCTGCAACTCTGGGGGCATGCTGAGGTGGTCATTGACTGGGCCGACTTCGGTATCATTTTAACTTAATTTGATCTCCAACCGTTCAGAAGATCAAACCTTTGATTTTACAGACATTCGCTGCGTTCTCACTCGCATGAGCTCAGGTGTTCTAAGCTTAGCTGGCAATCTTCAACGCCTGATTTCTGGCCCAAGGCTTTGGTGGAGCTCTGCAAGGCGTGTGGCTGGAATTTTAGCAACCTTGCGATCATAGGTTAGAAGACCGTTGATTTCGCCTTCGACATCAGTGGTCTGGGTGTAAACGCCCGCAGAAATCCCTTTTTCTTTTAAAGCCTTGAGCATATCCAAAGATTTTGTATAGCATTCGCTGAATACTTTCTGATCTTTGGATAGATCTCCATAGCTAAAGGTTTCGCTATCCGTTTTCCATAGATGGCCCTTCACTGGGAGTCCATGTCCGCCGAACTCACCGACCACTTTGATGAAATCGTTAAAACGAATATCCTCCAAAGGAAAATATGGGAAGGGATAGCTGTGATAATCGGCGATGTGGCCTGCGGGCCAAAAGTTCCCACCACTTGCAATGTTGATCTTTCGGCTGGCGTCGTAGTTGATCAGCCATTTCCCAATATCCATCGTGCGATGTTGGCCCCAGGCTTCGTTGAACGGCGTCCAGACGACGATGGAAGGTGAGTTGTGCAGCGTGTCCACCATGGCCTTCAATTCCTCCATCCACTGCCGGTGGTGGGGCTCCGGCCAGATGGCATCGGAGGGAGTGGGATCCAGCTTTGCCCACTTAGGGCCAGGACCGCCGCTGACTTGATCCTGCCAGAGTAAAATACCTACTTGATCACAGTAAGTGTAAAAACGGCGGGGCTCAATCTTCATATGCTTTCGAATCATATTGAAACCTGCTTGTTTGATGAAATCCACATCGTAGCGCATCGCTTGATCTGAAGGCGGGGTGAGCAGCCCATCCGGCCACCATCCCTGGTCTAAAGGGCCCCAGTGAAAAATTTCCTCGCCATTTAGAGTGAATCTAAGTTGTCCGCCTGCGTCGCGCTTTTGGCCGATTTCTCGAACACCTGCATACGAATTCACAGAGTCTAACACTGCGCCGTTCTGGTCGATCAGCTCCAACTTCAGATCATAGAGATTGGGGGACTGTGGTGACCATAGTTGGGGGTTTTCTAACTTTATGGTGAGATTGCCCGATCCTTGAATCGCGCCTACTTCTCTCCCTTTGAAGAATGCTTTTACCCGAACTTGATCGCCCTCAACGCTCGCACCTGACAGCCGAGGCGTGATGGTAATAGATGCCGGGTTGATGGCGGTGAGTAGCTTGATATCTGCGATATGGCGCGAGGGAACGTGCTCCAACCACACAGTTTGCCAAATTCCTGAGACGCGGGTATAAAAAATGCTCTCTGGATTCAGAGATTGCTTGCCCTTCAACTGAAACTCTCCAGTAACATCATCAATGCGGACGACGAGATCATTTAATCCGTTTTTGGCAGTGTCGGTAATATCAAATGAGAACGGAGTATTTCCGCCGGTGTTTTTCCCAATTTGCTGGTCATTGATCCAGACAGTGGACTGATAGTCCGCGGCCTCGAAATGCAAGAGGGTGCGGTAATTTGGCTTTAAGGTTAAAGATATTGGGCGATGATACCATAAAGACTGTTCTGGCGTTAGCAGCTTTCCAACGCCAGAGAGAGTGGACTCGATGGCAAACGGGACTAGGATTTTTCCTTCCCAACTGCTGGGCTTCGTCGCGTTTTTCGGAGTGATTCTGTAGTCCCAGAGACCGTTGAGATTTTGCCAATCTGGGCGCTCAAATTGGGGGCGAGGATACTCCCGCCAAGCATTTTCTGGTGTGAGCTCAGCGCCCCAGCGAGTCATCATTTGATCGGCCACAGGCTTCCATATCACTTCCGAGCTGGCAAGTGATGTGAGTATGAATGAGGCTAATAGCAAAACTGGAATCTGTGAGCTGGGCATGCGTCTTATCGTTCGTTGGGTTTCGTTTGCAGATGGCGCTTCATTAGAATTTAGTGGCCAGCGCTCTTATGTCCATCGATTATTAGGCCGCCTGCGATCCAGAAAGCGAATGGCGCGGAAGTTTTTTTTGAGCGCAAGAGCAAGTGCGACTTGGGATGCGATGCCGGAGAGGTAATTTCAGGTCAATCTTGGAGACACGGCAGCTTTTTTATGCACGCCACTTCAATTTTTGCTTGCAAAAAATAGGTATTTAAAATACCCTTCTATGTGGGTTTAGTTTAGACCAGTTACGGCCAGCGAAAACGCTCATTAAAATCGGACGACTCGCGCGGATATTCCTTTAAAAATCATGAACACTTCGCAATTGATCCTACATTCTGAAAATGCTCTGCATCCTCCTTTACGGGCGTTAGTTTTTTTTCTTTTTGGAGTCCTAGCGGTTTTGAACGGTGCCGCTACGCCCATCGCCCCATCAGAACTCGCGGCACCTAAAATTGAGCGCGTCGCTGGCACTTTGTATTTCCGAGTGCAACCATCAGTCGCCGGCCGGCGCTACCAGCTTCAGTATTCAGACACCATGGGGGTCGGATCATGGCTGAATATTGGCGAAGTGGCGATTGGAAACGGCAGCAATCTGGAGATGACTACTCCTTTTACGGCCGCAGTTTCTAAGCGCTTTTTTCGGTTAGCACTTGATGGAGTGGTCGTGGTGCCCGAGGGATTCTCCCTTATTCCAGCAAGTTCGTTTATCATGGGCGACAGTGATTCGGCTTCTCCTGATCCTCTTGCCCCTAGGGTGACGGTAACAGCAAGTGCTTTTTACATCGAGAAACACGAAGTTACAAAAGCCCTCTGGGATAATGTGCGGATCTGGGGTGCCACCAATGGATACACGGATCTACGAACTGGTGGCGGCAAAGGAAGCGACCACCCTGTGCAAACAGTCAGTTGGTATGATGCTGTGAAATGGTGCAATGCACGGAGCCAGAAAGACGGGTTGGCACCAGTTTACACGGTCAGCGGCGCGGTGATGAAAATAGGGGTGGCGGAACCGATAGCCAACTGGAGTGCGAATGGCTATCGCCTGCCGACCGAAGCGGAGTGGGAAAAAGCGGCGCGCGGAGGAGTGAGTGGCAGGCGCTTTCCATCTGGCTCAAATGCGATCAACCACAATCAGGCAAATTACCGTGCGACTCCTCTATACAGTTATGATCTGAGCGGTGCGGTGAACAACTACCACCCCATTTACGCGACAGGATTAACTCCCTACACTTCCCCAGTAGGCTCTTTTCCCTTCAACGGCTACGAACTCAATGAGATGGCTGGCAACGTTTCGGAGTGGTGCTGGGATTGGTATGGGGATTCAACGTATCAAAATAACTCTTCTGACCCGCGCGGCCCTACATCGGGTTCCAGTCGCGTGCATCGAGGCGGCAATTGGATTGCCGATGCCTTCTCTTGCCGCGTAGCACTCCGCGCTTCCAGCGCCCCAACCAGCTCAAATAACTACACTGGGTTCCGCGTTGCTCGCAGCTCAGTCCCCTAGCGGGCTGTCGAATTTTTTAGCTTTTTAGTTGATGTGTTTGCTGAGCAACTTGAACCGTCTTTGCGCTATGTTTCGATTGTGTTCGTTACGGTGAGGCGATTAGGGAGCGGTATTGGCGGTGATTTTTACCCGGGCGAAGCGGCGCGGTGTGGCCGGAAAGGAGTCGGTGACGGTGACGCGCTCGAAAGGGGCATCCAGACTGGCGACGCTCTCGGTCGCAGAAGGGTTGGTTGTCCATGAGCTGGGGGCTAGATTGTCGGAAAACTCAACGGAGTAGGTGATGCCGGAGGCTGGTGAGGCGGCGGCCTTGCGGCGAATGTAGGTGAGCTGGAGATTTCCGTTCACGTCACTGGAGGCCAAGGGAAGTCCGGCAGTGCCAGAGGGGGCGAGAATTGTTGTGTTGGGGCTGGCGAGAGTGGTTCTTTGGCCTGCCCCGCTACCTATCATGTTGAAGGCGTATTTGAGGAGATTGGC
>RDZR01000077.1 GCA_004294095.1 Verrucomicrobiota bacterium | reverse complement strand
CCGCCAGTAACGCATGTTACCCCGTGATTGACATGCGCCCTCGCTACTAGGAGTGCATGCCACTCAGGCATCACCTTGCATTTTTTAACATAAATTTGCTACTGCAGAGGTAGTTGGGCGCAGGCTCGGAAGAAGCGGCGCGAGTCGCTCGGGAAGTTGAAATTGCGGGTGGTGGTGGTGCCTCCGTCCGGAGCAAAGGTGCCGAGGGACGAATTGGTCCACGGGTGATTGAGGTTCGGGCTGTGCTCGAGGCGATAAACGCGCGTTGGTTTGCTGGTAAAGGTCATCGTCGTTTGAGTGTAGGCGGCTGCGAATGATTGAAAGGTGACACGCAGGTAGTCACTGAGGTTCTTCGGATTGGTATCTGCTAGATACTCACTCAAATCCGAGGATCCATCTTTATCGAAATCAGACGAGGCATTGGCGGCGGTGAGGTTGAGAAAATGAAGACGCTCCCATGCATCTGCGATGCCATCGCCATCGCTATCCGGGCGTGAGATGGTATCTGTTTGTAGGTAGCCGCTGCCAAGATTGACCCACCCGGTATTGGCGGAGTAGGCAAATCCGGCAAAATTTCCAGTCACGAGGTCAAAGCGCGGGCGGTCCGGATTACTCACAACCGCCCAGCCAAAGTTGATCCAGCCAGTATTGGCGGAGTAGGCAAATCCTGATAGATTGCCAGCACCATCCTGATTGACGCCAAAGTCGCTGCCAGTATTCGAAAACGTGTGGCCGTTAGTCGGCGTGGTGCCGAAGTTGATCCATCCGGTATTGGCTGCGTATGCGAATCCTGTTAGAAACGAACCTTGCACAGAAATGCCTGCTGGCGAGGTTGGCGTGTTGTGGCGGAAATTGATCCATCCGGTGTTCGCGCCGTAGGCATATTTATTCGTGGCATCGATCGTGGATTGAGCATGCCCGATGGATGAGGCGATCCATCCCAGCATGATGGTTAATAACGTGAGTTGAAGTTGCGTCGTTTTCATAGCCAGTCTGTTAGCGGTTTGCAGATGAGTTGAGAAAATAATTTTCCGGAATAATGAACGTATCTTTTTGCTCTTTCGTGAGCGGGTCTGTCGAGAACTTTTCGATTTCCCAGCGCATGAGTTCAGTTTGCCCTTGCCTACCATTATTTTGCAGCACGACGAGGAAAGGAAACCAATTCTTCTCGCGCACGAGATTCGGCCACGTTTCGCTGGCATCTGGTTCGGGACCAAATCGCGGCGGTTTCCCCCGAACGAGGAAATGAAATGGAGGCAATTCCTTAGACTCCGCAGCCCAGACGACGAGTTCCTGATCGCGGCGAGCGGGTAGAATCCATTTGCGGCACTTGAATCCATGGAACTCGCGAGTTTCCTCAGTCGCCTTCCACTCAGCGGCCTCAGATGACTTTTCTGCCATCATCGCGGCGGGTGGCGCAGCGGTGCCACCCTCAGAGATGGCGCGTGCATTCATTCCTTCTAGTTCTTCTGCAGGCCTCCGCAGCAAGGCACTGAGCGGCAGCACCTCGTAGGATTGATTTACCGGCAAAATCAACGTGAGCTCTTGTTTTTTTAGATGATAGATATTCATCGGGGCAGGTGAGACGACCGCCGCCGATGCAGAATCGGCCTTCTGACGGGATTCAGCGATCCGGAGCTGATCATCATGCCAGAGATAGACGAGGCGAATTTCCTGGCCGTTAGCGACTTGCTTGAGATCAAAACTGGCCTCCTTGGCCGAGCCACCTGAGGCCATTGCGGCCCAAATGAGGATGAGGGGAAGTCTCATGGCATGTTGTATTTGAAGAGGATGTCTTCACCATTGAACACTTTGCAAAAATTGCCTCGGTTTGCGGAAATTCCAAATTTGCTGCCGACGCTTGTTTCGCGCCTGCCGATGCTGTTGGTGACAATGTCCGCATCAATGCCGTGAAGAGCACTTGGATCAGCATATCCGTATGAATTGCTGACGGTTTCGCCACGGATCCCACTCCCGACGCCATTACTCCTTCCCCTGCTATTGGAAATAACATCACCCGAAATACCGTGACTTGCCTCACTTGTTCCAAAAGAATCAGTCAATACTGTGCTCGATATTCCGATTCCTGTGCCGGTAGTCGCAAAAACTTCACCTATGCTATTTGACGTTTTAGTGGCAGAGATGCCGCTGCCGGTGCTGGTCGATTGTGCGACTCCCCTGCTATTTTCAACGATAGTTGCGTTGATGCCAGATGCCTCCCTCGAGCTTGAGCGAGAATCCGTCACTTGGAATGCATCTATCCCAGTCGATCCAGCATTTAAGACGCGAGAATTGCTCACCATAGAGGCACTGATGCCTGTCACGCCGGTTGTCTCAACCATGCAATCGGTGACGTTACCGGCGAATATACCATAACCACCACAGATGAAGACCACGCAATTTTTCACAAAAGAAGAATTGGTGATATTGATTCCATCGCCTTGCATCCTGTTGATCGAAAGATCGGAGAGGCGAACGTTCGTCGCTGACGAAGGTGAGCTAACTCCACGGTTAAAGCCAGTGGAGGGCGTGAATTCACCACCAGAAAATGAGGTGCCGCCGGCGATCACTCCATTGGAAATGCTGATGTTATTTACCTCTCCTATCATAATACCATACAACACTCCAGGCGCGGCTATGCTGCGAATGGTATAGCCCATGAGATCGAGTGTCACTTGACTGCTGTTAATCTGAATGCCATCCGAGCCATTGACGGTGAGATTTCCTGTTAGATAGTATGATCCGGGTTGACTGATGGTGATCTGTCCGGACGGAGAGGCGATCGTGACTCCGAGCGTGCCAACCACCAATGGGCGGCGAGGCTCGACTTGGTCTAACGTCTTCATCGTCGGAGCAGGTGCGCCGGGTGGCGTGAGAGTGCCTTGGGCATGAGCAAGACCGCAACAGAGGGCGAGTGACAACAATTTGGATTTCATAAGTGGATGCTAATAAATAAATGACGGGGCTTATCTCAACTTTGCGAGATTCGGTAAATCCGTCACGGAATTTGAACGGCTGGCAGGATGATGTTATTCAATGAAATTACAATCAATCTTTGGGGAATATTTCGAATGCCGGTGGAGCAATGGAGGTGCGCGAACAGGCGATGGCCATGCCGAAATGCGAAGTTCAGCATGTTTTCCAGTCAGTTACGATTGTCATCATCCGGGAAAATAGGGAGAAGGGATTTTCAATCCCTTGGCGGAGGATCGGGTTGTGAAAGGGATTGAAAATCCCTTCTCCATAGTTTGAAACTTGCTTGCGGCAGTTTTGCAGGGTTCTTGAAAATGTAGTTTCTGGTCCAGGTGAACTGTTTCTCGCTACGGATGAGTCTATCCCAATACTCCCGCTGCCAGAGGCTGCCGGTTTTGCCACGTAGCTTGTTGATTTCCCTAGCCGTGAAGCGCTTCCAAGTGTGCAGGATTTCTTCCAGCTTGTTATCGTCGATCGGGTGAAAAAGCGCGTGGACGTGGTTCGGCATGATGACGAAGCAGTCCAGCTGATAGCGCACGCCATGGAAGTAAAGCATCGCGGCGGAAACAATCTCGCGATACGGTGCTTGGGCCAGAATGCATTCCCCATGGGCGTCATCCAGGAGTTGCTCGAAGCCGAGGGTGAATCGGCGGCTGTGCTCTTTTTGTTCCACTTCGGCCCATGGCTGCGGGTGGTTCGCCTCCCAGATGGTCTTTTGCTCGTTGAGTTTTTCTACCACAGACTTCGGGAGGGAATCCGCCAGCCGCCATGTCACGAAAATCCACGTCTCTCCCTGCTGCCAGTGCGGCAGGTTCACCGTGTGACGGTCGATAGGTTCGTGAGGATTGAGAAACATAGGGAGAAGGGATTTTCAATCCCTTTGCAGAGGATCAGTCTTGTCTATATTTGCTAGGGTTCTGCAAGAGATTGCAAATCCCTTCTCCTCATTTCTCCAGCCTTCCGGTGTCATTTTTCATTGTTTAACAAGCGGCGAGCACCGTCTTGCATTTTTTCCGAGGATTGATTGCACTTCGGCATCTAAGTTGCTCAGCAAGAACTCAACTCATGTCGATCCACGTCGCACTTCACCATCGCACGACTTATCATTACACTAAGCCAATCGTCCATGGTCCGCATGTGGTGCGCTTGAAGCCTGCGCCGCATTGCCGGACGAAGGTGCTTGCCTACAGCATGAAAGTAAATCCGGGCGGTCATTTTATCCATTGGCAGCAAGACCCACAATCGAATTACTTGGCGCGCTTGGTTTTCCCTGAAGCGATCGAAAAGTTAGAAATCGAGGTGGATCTGGTGGTGGAAATGGCGGTGCATAATCCGTTCGACTTTTTTCTGGAGGCAAAGGCGGAGCACGTGCCGTTTGTGTATGACAAAGAGCATGCGCATGAGCTTGCGCCGTTTTTGGCAGTAAAGCCGCTCGGCCCACAGCTGAAACCATGGGTCGAGCATTATCGCAAATCCAAGGCGAAAACGATCGATTTCCTCGTGGAAATTAACTCACACTTGCAACGAACGGTCGCCTACAAAATCCGCTTGGAACCCGGCGTGCAAGAGCCCGAGGAAACGTTGGCAAAGGCGTCTGGCTCATGCCGCGATTCCGCATGGCTTCTGGTCAATTTACTGCGCCACCTCGGGATGGCCGCGCGGTTTGTTTCTGGTTATTTGATCCAAATCAAGCCAGATGTGAAATCGCTCGATGGACCATCCGGTGCGGAAATCGATTTCACCGATCTCCACGCGTGGGCGGAAGTTTACTTGCCCGGCGCAGGCTGGATTGGCCTCGATCCTACGTCTGGCTTGCTCGCCAGTGAGGGGCACTTGCCGCTCGCATGCTCGCCGGATCCGTCCAGCGCTGCGCCAGTGACGGGTGCCACGGAGCCATGCGAATCGACGATGGAGCACGAGATGTCGATCTCCCGCATCTATGAATCCCCGCGCACCACCTTGCCGTATTCTGAGGACCAATGGCGTGCCATTTCTGAATGTGGCCAGCACATCGATGCCCGATTGAATCAAATGGATGTGCGGCTGACGATGGGCGGCGAGCCGACATTTATCTCGATGGATGACTTTGATGGCGATGAGTGGAACATGACGGCCGATGGCCCGACCAAACGCATTCTATCAGGAAAATTGATCCATCGCTTGCGCGAAAAATTTGCCCCCGGCGGCTTGTTATTTTACGGCCAAGGGAAGTGGTATCCCGGAGAAGTTCTCCCGAGGTGGGCACTTGCCTGCTATTGGCGCAAAGACGGCGAGCCGATTTGGCGCGATCCCTCGTTGATTGCCGATGAGGCTGCCGACGCTAATTTCAATCAGCACGATGCCGAGGAATTTGGCATCGCCTTGGCCCGCGCGCTCGGCGTGGATGCCGCGCATTTGATTCCTGCGCATGAAGATGTTTTCTACTACATGTGGCGGGAGCGACGCCTGCCGACCAATGTGGATCCGCTCAAGTCGCATTTAAAAAATCCGTTAGAACGAGATCGTTTCGCGCGGCTTTTTGCGCAAGGGCTAGAGCGCGTGGTTGGTTATGCCTTGCCATTGGAGCGGCGCGATACAGCCGACGGTCGGCGTTGGATGAGCGGGTCGTGGTTCTTGCGCGATGAGCACCTTTTCCTCATTCCTGGGGATTCGCCGATGGGCTATCGCTTGCCGATCGATTCGCTACCATGGGTCGCGCCTGAAGATTTTCCATGGCACCACCCAGCGGACCCGATGCGTGAATCGCGAAGCCTCAGCAGCCACGCAGAAGTCGTGCTTGCCCTGCAGCGGCGGTTTGAAGAGTCGCAGCAGCAAAAAGTCGTCAGCAGAGATTCATCCTGGCCTAAAACGGCAGTGGCCAGCGAAGCAAATTTCGCGAAGCGGCCCGCAGCCCAAGAATCCGCGACGAGCATCGTGCGCAAAGCACTCTGCATCGAGCCGCGCAATGGCCGGCTGCATCTTTTCCTGCCGCCAGTTTCATGCACGGAAGATTTCCTCGAGCTCATCGCCGCCATCGAGCAGGTGGCCGCGCAGCTTGAATGTCCGGTCATTTTGGAGGGCACCCCACCCGAACATGATGCGCGCTTGCAGGTGGTCAAAGTCACGCCGGACCCTGGTGTGATCGAGGTCAATCTCCAGCCCGCCGCATCGTGGGATGAATTGGTCTTTAACACGACGGTGCTGTATGAAGAAGCCCGCCAATGTCGCTTGGCGACGGAAAAATTCATGGTGGATGGCCGCCATTGTGGCACTGGCGGCGGCAATCATGTGATCCTCGGCGGCATCACACCGTCTAACAGCCCACTGCTGCGGCGCCCGGATTTGCTGCAAAGCATGATCACGTTTTGGAATCACCATCCATCGCTCAGTTTCCTATTTTCCGGATTATTTGTCGGCCCCACCTCCCAAGCACCGCGGATCGATGAGGCGCGCAATGATTCGATTCACGAGTTGGAAATTGCCTTCCAAACGCTGCAATCCAAAGAGACTCCGCTGCCGTGGCAAATTGATCGCGCCCTGCGCCATTTGCTGATCGATTCCACCGGAAACACGCACCGCGCGGAGTTCTGCATCGATAAATTGTTCAGTCCGGATAGCGCGACGGGCCGGCTTGGTTTGTTAGAAATGCGCAATTTTGAAATGCCGCCGCACTCGCAGATGAGCTTGGCCCAGCAGTTGTTGCTGCGAGCGCTCGTCGCGCGGTTCTGGCAGGAGCCGTATGAAAAGCCATTGGTGCGCTGGGATAGCGCAATTCACGATCGCTGGATGCTGCCTCATTTCATTTGGCAGGATTTTTCTGATGTAATCGCCGGCTTGCAAGCCACTGGATATGATTTAGATCCGGCGTGGTTTGAGCCGCATTTGGAGTTTCGTTTCCCACGGATTGGGGATTTCACTCAGCGCGACATCCACGTCGAGCTGCGGCATGCAATTGAGCCGTGGCATGTGCTGGGCGAAGAAGGTGGGCCGGGTGCCACGGTGCGCTATGTGGATAGCTCAGTGGAGCGCCTCCAAGTGCTGGTGCGTGGGATGACGGGCGAGCGCCACCAGCTCGTGTGCAATGGCATTCGCGTGCCGCTGCATCCTACCGGCGTGCATGGGGAATTCGTTGCCGGCGTTCGTTACCGAGCATGGCAACCGCCGAATTGCCTGCACCCATCGATTCCGGTGCACACGCCGTTGGTTTTTGACCTTTACGATCGCTGGAACGAGCGCTCCATCGGCGGCTGCACCTATCATGCGACTCATCCGGGTGGGCGTAATTACGAAACATTTCCCGTCAACTCATTTGAAGCCGAGTCACGCCGCTTGTCGCGCTTTTTTCCGCAAGGCCACAGTGGCGGAAAATTTGCAGTCGATGAGCCGCCGAGCAGTCCGGATTTTCCCTTCACGCTGGACTTGCGCATGATTCAATAGAGTCTTCATTCACGCATTGCCCGATGCATGAAACCAACGTCGTTTTGATGTCTTCTTTTCCAAAAACGAAGCCAGATGCCTTGCCATGGTCTGAAATGACTCATGGCCGCGGGCTAGTGCGCAAGCCATGGCAGAAATTGGAAAAACTCATGTCCAGCTGGACCATTGAGCAACGTGCGGCTCTCGAAGAAAATGCCTCGCGCATCAGCCAAGATCACAGCTCGACGTTTAATGTTTTTACCGATGCGGGCGGTGCGGGCCAGCCCTATCAGTTAGATGTGATCCCACTTTTGATCGCCGAGGACGAGTGGGCTGCGGTGGCCAAGGGGCTCAAGCAGCGCATGGAATTGATCGATCGCGTGTTGGCGGATTTGTATGGTCCGCAAGAATTATTAAAGCTGGGCTTGGTGCCGCCGATGTTGGTGCATGCCAATCCGCTTTTTTTGCAAAATTGCCGGAATGTGCAGCCCATGGGAGGGAAATTTTTGCTTGCCTACGGATGCGATCTTTTGCGCAACGCCGCAGGCCAGTGGGAGGTGCTTGCGGACCACACCGGAGCATCGCCCGGCGGGCTTGGCCAGGTGTTAGAAAATCGGCTGATCACCTCGAATGTTTTAAACAGCTCGCTCAACGAAATGAAGGTCGCGCGGCTTGGGCAGTTTTTCGCACATGAAGGGAAAGTTTATCGTGAGCTGCCGCCGATGCGTGGCGGAGTGACGAATGTGGTGTTTCTAACACCCGGATTCCAACATCCTTCCTATTTTGAGCACGCGTATAAAGCAAAACTGTTAGGTTTCCCATTGGTCGAGGCGGCAGATCTCACCGTCCGCGAAAGCCGCGTCTTTTTGAAAACGCTGGATGGCTTGAAGCGCATTGATATGGTGATTTGTCGAGTCGATGAAAATCACCTTGATCCGTTAGATTTTCCCGGCCGTGGTGATGCAGGCACGCCCGGCTTGATCGAAGCGTGGCGAGCAGGCAATGTGGTGATTGCAAATGCTCCGGGCGCGGGCTTTGCCTCGGCACCAGCACTGATGCCATTTTTACCTGGCATTTGCCGCGCGTGGTTAGGCTGTGATTTGGAGCTGCCGTTTGTGGAAACATGGTGGCTCGGCCAAGCGGACATCCGCAGTGATGTATTGGCGGATTTATCACGCTATGTGTTGCTGCCCGCTTTCACGGATGAGCCGTTTTTGCCGATTCGCTGTGCTTCACTATCGGCCTCGGCACGGCGCAGGTGGGCGATGACCATTGAGGAGCGCCCGCATGATTTTGTCGTTCAGTTAGATGCAGCGCCGAGCGAGGCACCCGTGATGGAAGCGCGGCAAATCCGCCATCGTCCGGTGATCTGGCGCGCATTTGGTTTGAATGCTCCAGACAATCCACAGATCTTACCCGGCGGCTTGGGGCGCGTAGGGAAATCCGCCTCAGCGCCGCAGTTGTGGCCACTGCACGCTGGATTTACCAAAGACGTTTGGATCACGGAGGCGGAGGATGTGGCAGATGATTGTTTGCAAGTGCGCTATCAGTATGGCCATGTCTCGCGGCAGTCGGCACCCATCGAAGTGCCCAGCCGCATTGCTGAGCAACTTTTTTGGGTGGGCCGCTACACGGAGCGGATTGAGTGCACCACGCGCACATTCCGCACGACATTGCGCTGCTTCAGCCAAGTGGGTGGGGCGGGAAAAAGCGAGATGTTAGATGCAGCCTTGGTTTTTGCTCGGGTGGCCAGCTCGACACCGAAGGACGAGCAAATCCAAGTTGGGCAGATCATGCCGTTGTTTCATGCATTGACGACGGATCCGAAACGCGCAGGCAGCATCGCGGCGTTGATCCGACAATTGACCTATAACGCAGCTTCGGCGCGCGATCGTCTATCAGATGATACTTGGCACTTTATCAATCGGTTAGAAATGGTGGTTCAATCGAGCCGCGATAGCTCACAAATAGCAGATCTAACAGCCGTTTTCGATCGTTTGATCTTACATTTATCCGCCATTTCTGGCATGCAGGCTGAGAACATGACGCGTGGCCACGGCTGGAGATTTCTCGAACTTGGCCGCCGGCTCGAGCGCGCATCCGCCACGCTGAGCATGCTGCATACCACGGCGCAACCGCAGGCAAGCCGCTTGCCGGTTTCGGAAATTCTGTTAGAAATTTGTGATAGTGTGATGACGTATCGGCGGCGCTATTTTTCACGCCCTACGTTGGATTCTGTGATTGATTTAATTTTGCCGGATGTGAGCAACCCGCGCTCGGTGGGCTTTCAATTGCAGATCATCAAGCGCGAGATGGCATCATTTCCCGGCAATGGGCAATCTGAGAAGTCTCGGGTGTTACCGCAGATTTCTGAAATGATTGAGATGTTAGATCGGCAGATTGCGGAAGCGAAGCGGCCCGGCTCCGATGAATTTGAGCAATGGATGATAGAAGTTGAGGCGATATCGAGCCAAGTGAATGAGCATTTTTTCAGCCACTCGACGCGGAAAGCTGGCGGGCAAGCCCAAATGATCAAACCGTGAAATATCGCATCAAACATCGCACGGAATATGTTTACGAGGGCTCGGTCACCGTTTCTCATCACTTGGCACGGCTTACGCCACGGGTGATTCATTCACAGAGGTGCCCGTGGCATTCATTGGAAATTTTTCCAATACCAGTGGCGCGCACCGTGCATGTGGATGCGTTTGGGAATTTGACAACGTATTTTGAAATCGAGGGCAAGCATGATCGGTTAGAAGTCATTGCGCGGAGTTTCATCGAGGTGAGTCAGCACTTAGTCAAGCGGACGTGTGCGTCGCCGGCTTGGGAAGAAATTCGCGATCATTGTCATTCGCCCCAACTCAGTCCGACGTCTGAGGCAGGCGGCTTTTGCTATGCCTCGGCTTTGGTTCCATGTTCGCCACGTTTTGCAGCGTATGCGCGGCAAGATTTTCACGATGGAAGGCCGATTTTGGATGCCACGCATGCCTTGATGGAGCGGGTGAACCGGGAATTTGTATTCGATTCAAAAGCGACGGATGTGAGCACGCCGGTGATGGTAGTTTTTGAAAAAAAGGCTGGGGTTTGCCAGGATTTTGCACACCTCATGATTGCTTGCTTGCGCTCGCTTGGCTTGCCCGCGCGCTACGTGAGTGGTTATTTGGAGACGACTCCGCCACCTGGGCAAAAGCGCCTCATCGGGGCGGATGCATCGCATGCGTGGGTTTCAGTTTATTGTGGAGACGGAGTTGGTTGGGTGGACTTTGATCCTACCAATAATCTGATGCCGTCCCACCGGCACGTGACCTTGGCATGGGGGCGCGATTTTTCTGATGTGAGCCCACTGCGCGGGGTGACCTTGGGCGCGGGAGACCAAAAATTGATCGTCTCGGTGGATGTGGCACCGGCGGAGGAGGAGGAGTAAGCGCGCGGTGGCTGATTGAAATTACCTTGTGACAAGCGAGTGGATCGTGCATCAATGCACTCCCACGCATGAAGACCCCATTTTACGTCATCGGCCACAAAAATCCGGATACGGATGCCATTTGTTCTGCGATTGGTTATGCGGCATTACTTAGGTGCGTGGGCGAGCAGCCAAAGGCAGAAGCGGCACGCTGTGGCGAGCTCTCCCAGCGCACAAAATGGGTGCTGGAGCGGGCCGGCCTCGAAGTGCCGATCTTGCTCACCGATGTGCGCGTCAAAGCTGGCATGATCTGCCATCGCAAAGTGGTCAAAGTGCAATGCAGTGACACGTTTTTGACGGCTTATCAACGCATGCTTAAAGCGGAAGTCCGCTGCGTGCCGGTGGAGGACCAAGATGGAAATGTGCGCGGGATTTTACGTTATTTTGATCTACTTAAATTGTTGCTCCCGGAGGATACGGAAGGCCTCAGTGTGCGGACCGTGCACGTTTCTTTGGCCAAGCTCTGCGATACGCTCAAGGCTCACACTTTAGGTGCTTCTTTGCCGGAGTTGGATCTTGAAGAAGATTTGATTCTGTTAGTAGGTGCCTCTTCTCAAGCCACCATTGAGCGCCGCTTGCGCAAAGCCAAGGAGGATGGAAATGTCGCTCGCTTTTTAGTCATTTGCGGAGATCGCCCAATCGTGCAACGCTATGCGATCGATCATGGTGCGCGGGCCTTATTGGTCACCGGTGATAACCCCATTTCTCAGGAAATCCTGGCCCATGCGAAACGCCAAGGCACCGTCGTCCTGAGTTGCTCACAAGATACGGCGAGTGCCTCGACGTTGATCCGTTGCTCGCGCACCGTGCGTCACGTGATGCAGGAGCATTTTGACACCATTCTCTCAAATCAACCAGTCTCTGGACTGCGTAAATCACTCTCCGCGAAAGATCAAGACCTCTTCCCCGTCGCTGATCACGCAGGTGGGAAAATGGTCGGAGTCATCGCCAAATCCGATTTAGTCAATCCGCCGCGGATTCGCTTGGCACTGGTGGATCACAATGAATACGCCCAAGCCGTTAACGGCGTGGAAGAGGCTGAAGTGACGGAGGTGATCGACCATCACCGCTTGGCGGGTGATCTCGTCTCGCGCGAGCCGATTCGTTATTTGAATGAACCTGTCGGCTCGACGTGCACGCTGGTAGGGCGGAAGTATTTCCATCGTGGATTGATGCCGCAGCCGGCGGTGGCGATGTGTTTATGCGCGGGCATTGTTTCGGACACATTATGCCTCACTTCGCCGACGACGACGCTGTTAGATCGGGAGATGCTCACTTGGTTGAGCGGCGTGGCAGGCGTGGATCCCAAGCAATTTTCCGAAGAATTTTTTGCGGTTGGTTCGTTGATCGCGAATGGCACACCAGAAGAAATCATCAACGCAGATCGCAAGGAATTTACCGAGCAAGGCATGCTCATCAGCATTTCCCAAGTTGAAGAGCGAGATTTGCATGGCTTTGAAGCAAGGCGTGACGAATTGGAGGCCGCGCTGCGCAAATTGTGCGTCACCAGAAAATATGATCTGGCAATCTTGGCCGTCACCGATGTGGCGTTGCACCACAGCATGATTTTAGGCATGGGCCGCGAATCTGCACTGGCGAAATTGCCATTCGATCGGCGCGATGCCCACTTATTCCACGCGCCTGGTGTGGTCAGCCGCAAACGACAAATTTTCCCCGCCGTGTGCGAGGCGATTCAAGTTACTAACTAACAGTTAGTAAAACTCGCGGCGGCGATTCTTATCTTTTTTCGCGCAAGGCCAGCGTCCTGGATGCGGTAAAATAGATTTTTTTATTTTTGCCGGACAAAACTTTTACTCGGCGGCATCCCGCATTGTGCAGTCAACCAACCCCAGTGCTCCGTAAAGCAACGCAGCGTTTCTATGGCGCGCCCGATTGCGAGCATCGGATCAATTGATGGATGCTCTAACCGCTTGAAAGCTAAAGGGCCATGAACTGCATCGGCACTAACGTGCTCCAACAACGCCGTGCAAGAAATGAGAGAAACCTGAAATTGCTTGGCCAGCCATTCAACGCCAGCCTTGGTTGGCGGATAACCTTCCATCGCCACAATGTCTCCACATAGGAGGGAAACGCCTTCCATGCCGGTTGGCAGCGACCTCGCACGTTGCACATATTCGATTAAAAACGGACTGATCGGTATGATTGATGCGGGGCAGTTCAGTTGTTCAAGATCCCGATGAATCATGCCATCATGGCCAATTTCTTCGCGAGCGAGATTTAATAGCTCTTGAGAAAGCGGATGGAGGGGATTTTCCTCAGCGACGCGGGAGAGCGTCGGCACAGTCTCTGAAACATAGAACAGAGTTTGTTCGAGAAAGACGCGGTAATGTTGTGGGCAAGCACAACGGGCGACGAAGTGAGAAAAGGCTGCTTCCGCCAGCAAAGCAAATGGCATGAGTAAGCCACGAGCATCGACCACGCGCTGAGCTTTCGGGCTTTCGAGCGCAGCAATGCCGATATGAGCTGAATGGTCCATGATCATGGCTGTGCGTGAGGTATGATTTTTTTAGTAAATACGGCCACTTTCATGAGAGTCCTGCCCCGGTCTCAAACCGCGAGTGGAAACAGCTTCGCGCTTGAGTGTTTCCACATCCGGGTTGGTGAGCTTGAGCAGGGTTGAGCGTTGCGCATAGTCAAGTCGGCCGCCTGCACCCTCGTATTTTTCGATGGCGAGGCGGATCCAACTTGACTGGAATGCAATTTCTAACACCGCCGCAATGGGATCTGGTGCCTTGTCATTTTCCGAACTCATCTGCGAAGGACCGAAGTCTCTGTGCCATATTGTGGAGAGACGACGCCTGGGCCTGCAAGTTGCTGAGCAAGATTCTTTGGACGGAAACTTGCCGACGCTTGGTGCAGTGCAAAACTACCCAACTCGCGCGACATCGAAGAACCGCAAGATGAACATTTCACCTCTTCATCGCGGGCGTTGACTGTCCGTGAGAGTTCCGTCTGGTGTCCACAATCTGGGCAATGGTAGGAATAACGTGGCATGGATTTTGGGCGGTATGTGCTTATTTAGGAAGAATCGATTTATCGAAGATATCCAGTGGCAGCGCGACGGTGCAGGCGCAATTCGGAATATCCACAATGCCACCAATACGACCCTCCATTGGGCACGCCGTGAGGAGCATGTATGCTTGCTCGCCGGTGAAGCCTTGAGTCGTGAGGTAATCGATGCAGTTCATGCAAGCGCGGCGGTAAGCTACGGTGGCATCCATGTCATATTGAATTCCATCTTCCACGCAGATGCCTTCAAACATCAGCCACTTCTCAAAGCGGACATCCATCGGTCCTGGCACGAAGATTGGATTGGTGATTTTGTATTTCGCAACGCCACCTTTGATGATATCGAAGCCGAGCTTCATGAAGCCTTTCATTTCAATAGCTCCGCAAAACGCGATTTCTCCGTCGCCTTGGGAAAAGTGGAGATCTCCACCACTGAAGTTGGCACCATCCACATAAACTGGGAAATAGATGCGGGATCCGCGAGTGATGTTTTTAATGTCTGTATTTCCGCCGTTTTCACGTGGCGGCACCGTGCGGCAAGCTTCCGCGGCAACCCGATCGAAATCAGCACCTTTCAAACTACCGAGGAATGCGGTATCGGCAAATGGTGCGGTGGCACGGCCTTTGGCAACGAGCGGTGCTTCGCGAGCATTCCACTTATGGAGCATTTCCATGGATGGGGCGGTTCCGATTTGGCCGGGATGTTGAAGCCCTGCAAAACGCACGCCGGGAACGTGGCGGCTGGTGGTATAAATACCGTGAAAGTCCCAAATGGCCTTGTCCGCATTCGGAAAATAATCAGTCAGGAATCCTCCGCCATTTTCTTTAGCGAAAATTCCGGTGAAACCAAACGGCGTGATCGGGCCAATATCGAGAAGATCAACGACAAGCAGGTCGCCCGGTTCGGCACCGACGATGTGAAATGGGCCAGAAAGCGGATGCGCCCGAGTGAGGTCGATATTGACGATGTCCGAGACATCATCGTTGTTGGCGATCTGACAATCGAGGAAATCGAGAGCTTCAACATAGATTTCCTCTCCTGGCCTCACGGTCGCAATCGCGGGAATATCTGGATGCCAGCGATTATGGCCGATGATTTCTTTTTGCTCCGCGAGGCGGATGTCTGGATTCACTTTGATTTCAAGCATACTTATGAGGGTTGGATGTGATTATTTCGCATTTAGGACAGTCCGCCTATGCCATCGTTAATTTGAGGCAATAAACTCGCAAATGCATTTAAATTGCAGCAAGAGGAGTGCCAATGATTTGATCTTTATGTTGAAAAAAATTCACGATGGGACTTTTGTGAGGCAAGCAGGCCCCGAACACACCATGAGCACCGTTTTAGAAACCATTGAGGGCGGCACTCGCTATTTGGAGCAGCGAGGAGTTGAAGACGCGCGGCGAAATATGCAGATGCTCGTAGCGAAACAGTTAGATTGTTCGCGCATGGAGTTGTATATGCAGTTTGATCGGCCACTCAAGGAAGAGGAATTGGCCCCACTGCGCAAGGCGCTGAAGCGACGGGGTGACGGCATCCCATTGCAACATGTATTGGGCAGCGTGCATTTTTTCCAACACGAATTTCTAACAGATTCACGGGCGCTCATCCCGCGGCCGGAGACCGAGGAGTTAGTCGAGTGGATCTTGAGTTGGGAAATGTTAGATCATGGCCGCATCCTCGATATGGGCTGTGGTTCGGGAGTGATTGGGCTGAGCTTGGCGGCGCAGCGGCCGCACTGGCAGCTCACACTCGCAGATCTTTCTGAGCAGGCATTGAGTCTGGCCAAGGAAAATTCTCAGCGCCTCGCCATTTCTAACATCACATGGCTGGAGAGCGATTTGTTTTCTAACGTGAGCGGTGAGTTTGACGGGATTGTGGCGAATTTACCCTACGTGCCAGAGGCCGATCGCGCATTGCTCACACGCGAGGTGATGCATGATCCAAGCATGGCGCTTTTTTCAGGAAATGACGGCATGGATTTGCTGCGCCGTTTCATTCCCGAGGCGAGCGAGCGGCTGCGCTCCGGCGGCTGGTTAGTGTTAGAAATCGGCATCGGGCAAGCAGCCGAAGTTGGCCAGTTAATGCAGAGCGCTGGGCTGGAGTTGATCGAAATTCGTCGAGATCTTTCAGGAGTTGATCGTTTTCCGCTCGCCAAAAAACCATAGCGGCCCAAGCTAGCGCTTCTTCTCACTCCCATTCTCATGGATAAACTGATCGTTCACGGTGGCGCGACCTTGTCTGGTGCCATTAATATCTCCGGCTCAAAAAATGCGTCGTTGCCAATTCTCGCGGCAACCTTACTCACCGCTGAAGAATGTGTCATTCGTCGAGTGCCGGACGTTTCCGATACCAATTACATGATTCAAATTCTCAGCGCCTTGGGAATGGAAGTCGAGCGATCCTCCGGCACCGTGCGCATCGTGGGAGAAAAAGTGAGCGATGAGGCACCTTATGAATTGGTCCGCCGCATGCGCGCCTCGATCTGCGTGATGGGGCCGCTGCTGGCCCGCAATCGCCGCTGTGTCGTTTCTTTGCCGGGTGGCTGCGTGATTGGGGATCGTCCGGTGGATTTACATTTGCGTGGACTTGAAGCGCTGGGCGCAAAAGTCGAGTTCGAGGCGGGAAATATCACACTCACTGCCACTCACGGACTGCGTGGGGCTGAGATCGATTTACGAGGCACGCACGGGCCAACAGTCCTCGGCACAGACAATGTGATGATGGCAGCGACTCTCGCCGAGGGCACCACTGTCATCGAGTCCGCCGCGGCAGAACCGGAAGTGCTCGATCTCGCAAATTTTCTCAACTCGATGGGTGCGAAAATTTCCGGAGCTGGAACGCGCCGGATCGTGATTGAAGGCGTGAGTGCGCTTCACGGCACTGAGCACAACGTCATCCCAGACCGCATCGAAGCTGGCACGTTTATGGTCGCCGCCGCACTTGCGGGCGATGCCGTCACGTTGCGCCGCGTCAACCGCGAGCACCTCAAAGTAATCACCGCCGCGCTCGAATCTTCTGGCCACCGAGTGGTCTTCAATGATGCAGGAGATGCCTGCACTATTTACCGCGGGGGAAATCTAGCTGGAGTGGATTTAGTCACAGCGCCCTATCCTGGTTATCCGACGGATATGCAAGCTCAGATGACCGCTCTGCTGGCAACGACGCCCGGCCTCAGCGTGATTAAAGACACCATTTTTCCTCAACGCTTCATGCATTGTGCCGAGCTAAAACGCATGGGAGCAGACATCAAAGTGGACCAAGGCACCGCGATCGTGCGCGGCGTGGCGCAACTTTCCGCCGCGCCAGTGATGGCCTCGGACTTGCGAGCATCTGCGGCGCTGGTGCTGGCGGCACTTACCGCGAAGGGGCGCACGGAAATTAGCCGACTTTACCACATTGATCGGGGTTACGAACATATTGATGAGAAATTCCTCATGCTCGGTGCCCGCGTAGAAAGAGCCCAATAAAAGGAAATTTGTGAATAAGCTGAGGGTAAACTCCCTCAGCTCGCGGAGTTATTCGCACGGAAATCAGAGTTTACCAAGATTGACGGTGAGCCGCTTGATTTGAGATTTTTATTCATCATGCCTGCTGATTCTAAAACGCCCATCGCATTTCCTAAAACTGCCAACTTGCAGGCTTCCGCAAGTGAAGTGGACGATGTGACTCGCGCCCTTCCGCACGCACTCGGTCCGGAAAAAAGTTTGCTCTCCTCAATGCTGCAAAATCCGCAGGAATACGTGGCTGTGGCCATTGAGGAAAAACTCACCGCCGAGCATTTCTATCAGCCAGCGCATCTAACTCTTTTTGGATTTTTGTTAGAATTATTCGAGGCCGGCCAGCCGATCGAGCTGGTTTCATTGGTGCAAAAATTGTTAGATCGAGGGCTGTTAGATCGCGTCGGCGGTCCCTCGGCGCTCACCGATTTATACACGTATGCGCCGAGTGCCGGGCATTTCCGCAATCACCTGCAACTGGTGAAGGATAAATTTATCCTGCGCTCCATCATCCAACAATCCAACGAAGCAATCGCTCAAGCCTACGATGCGCCGGATGAAGTCGCCGGGCTGTTAGACACGGTGGAAGCACGCATTCTCGCCATCCGCGAGGGCTCGGAAACCATCAAAGCACAGACGCTCAAACAAACCGTGGCCGAAGTGCTCGATCAATTTCAAGCCCTGATCCATCATGAAAAAGGGGCGACCGGTATCAGCACCGGATTTGAAGAGTTAGACCGCATGAGTGGTGGTCTTAAAGCTGGGGAAATGTTCGTCATCGCAGCCCGCCCATCGATGGGCAAAACCTCGTTCATGATGAACATCGCTGAGCACATTTGCATCGACCAACAAAAGCCATCGATGATTTTTTCCTGCGAAATGAGCGCCTTCCAACTCGTGCAACGCTTGGTTTACTCGCGGGCCAAGTTTGATGCCGGCCAAGTGCTGCGCGGCTACAAAGCGGATAAAGGAGCCTTGCTTCGGATGAAGCGCGCCACCGAAGAAATCGCCACCTCTAAAATGTTCATCGACGACACCGCAGGCATCACCATCAACGAGTTGCGGGCCAAAGCACGGCGCAAAAAGCGCGATGAGGACATTCAATTCATCGCAATCGATTACCTGCAACTCATGCGGTCCCGCACCAAGCAAGCCGAGAACTCGCGTGAGCGCGAAGTTGCTGAGATTTCTAGCGGCATCAAAGGCCTCGCCAAAGAATTGGGGATACCGATCGTCATCCTCGCCCAGCTCAATCGCGGGCCCGAAGCTCGCACAGGAAAAAATCCTGGCCTGCCGCGCATGAGTGATTTGCGAGAATCCGGCTCGATCGAGCAAGATGCCGATTTGGTCGGCCTGCTTTATCGCTCCGCCTACTATGCGGATACCGAAGAGGAGAAAAAAGAAGAAGAAGGAAAAGCCGAATTGGTTCTTGCTAAAAACCGCAACGGCCAGACTGGCCACGTTCCTCTCACCTTCGTCGCGCCGTTGATGCGCTTTGAGAGCGGCCCACCAGCCCGTGAAGACGAAATAGGCAACTAAAGAAGGCCGAGCGGATTTCTCTCTAGTTTCTAATGAAATTGGTTGATTCTTATGACCTGAGGTAGATCAAGCCGACTCTGGATGTTGGATTCTGTGGCAGGTAAAATTGTTATAAACAATTTTCGCTTTGCATCGGCTCTCAGGCCGTTAGCTTCGCCCCTCTTGTCATGAGCATTTCACCTTCTCAACCTGCCATTGTGATTGGTGGCACCATCGCTATCGATCACGTCAAAACCCCCGAGGCCGAAGCCGCAAACCTGTTAGGTGGCTCCGCCGCTTATGCCGCACTGGCCGCTTCGTTTTTCAGCAAGCCCGTGCATTTGATTGGCATCATCGGTTGCGATTTCCCGCAAGAGCACTTGGAAATGTTGACCCGTTTTGGCGTCACACTCGATGGTGTGGAGCGCTCCAGCCACGAGTCATTCACATGGTCCGGCGAGTATCACGAAAACATGAACGATCGCACGACGCTGCGCGTTGGGCTTAATGTGTTAGAAAACTGGCAGGTCAAGGTGCCAGCGACGGCGGCGGCTTCTGAGATCGTGGTATTGGCAAACATGTCACCAGAAAATCAGTTAGAAATGCTCCGCCAATGCCAAGCGATTGATCGCAGCCATGGCAACCGCTTCGTGATCGCAGATACCATGGATTTGTGGATTTCCATCGCCAATGAGAAGCTGCATGAGGTTCTCCCGCATCTTGACTTATTTGTCCTCAATGAGGGTGAAGCTCGCGATCTAACAGGTAGCAAAAATTTGGTCAAAGCAGGCAAATTGATTTTAGAAAAAGGCCCACGCCACGTCATCATCAAGCTTGGTGAATTTGGTGCGATTTTATTTTCTGCCACCGGAGAAATTTTCCGCAGCAGCGCCTATCCGTTAGATCATGTGATGGATCCGACGGGTGCTGGCGATAGCTTTCTTGGCGGGCTTGCAGGTTACTTGGCAGCGGGCGGCACCACCGATGTGAAAGCCGAAGATTTACGCAAGGCGGTGATTCATGCTTCGGTCTTGGCCTCATTCACATGCGAAGCATTTTCCACCCATGGTCTTGAGCGCATTGCGGACGGCGCTGTCGCCGCTCGTTTGGCGAAATTCGAGGAATTTACTCGTTGGTAATTTCCTAGCAGTTAGATTTTAGCGCGCTTGATTGGGCTGGAATTGCGAGTCTTGGTAAAGATCCGCATTGGCCGCTTGGAACTCAGCCTTCATGCGCACTCGTAGGCGCGAGAGGTCCACCAGCCGCCATCCGGTGAATGACCAATTGCCATCGTTTCCATCGTGCTCAATGCCTACTAACAGATGCACCGCATCATCGAGAATCTTGAGTGAGCGTTGCTTTGGCTCGAAGTAAAATGTGCGCAGCGTATTTTCTTCGGAGCCGCGCTCCATTAATTTCGGGTCGAGGTAAAAAACATCGCCCGACTGGGTATCGGTGATTTTAATGTCAGGGTAGCCGGCTCGTTGCATTTCACCCTCGCGTGTTTTCGGCACCTCACATTGCATGCCATCGCTCGCTTGTAAGCGTTGGATCAATTGATTTTCAAATAGCAACGATGCCTCGTTGATGCGGCGCAGCTCGTGGATTGGCGAATCAGCCTGGTTGATAAATGTTAGAGAACCCTCCATCGCAGATTCGATGGCTCGCAGCACGCGGCGGTGAGAATCGCGATCATCTAACGGAATGACGCGCTTGCCGGAACTGGCCGTTGCCACCTGCGCAAAGGAAAAATGGCGATCTGCCAATTCTTCGCGGAGAATGAGTGAAACCAAGGCCTGCTCATCGGCTATTTTCGGGATGGTTGCTGAACTGGAAGTGGATGCCGCAGGGGAAATAAAGCGGACACACAGGAGCATCACTCCGGCACCGAGCGCGAAGGTGATGAGCGTTTTTTTATCTAACAAAAAATCAGGTTTGTTAGAAATTAGCTTCTTCTCTGGAGGTGCCATTCTTGGTTGCTGGGCTGGAGTAAAAGATCGATGGACTGCTGCTCAAGATGAAGCTCGCGGATGATGCAGCGGAGCAACGCAAGCGAGGCCACGGCATCAAATAGCGCATCGTGCCACTTGCGCTGCGGGGCCCAAGATTGAATTTCTTCCGTGAGAGCGCATTGCGCGCAAAGGGCGCTCAGCGAATGATCCGGTGCCGCTGGCCAGACCGCGCGAGCCAAGACCAAGGTATCGATCCAAGGCCCAAATCCATGGCCGGGAAATGCTCGTAAAAAACGTTTTTCCGTGCCTTTTCCATGAGCAACCACGATCGCGCCGGACAGCCTGCTCTTGATTTCCGGCCATAAGCCAAGCAGCTCAGGAGCATCCACCAAATCCGCCGATGCAATGCCATGAACTTTCTGCGCGCTCCACAATATGGGCTCTGCACATTGCAAATAGGAAACAAACTCAGCTGTGAGGCCGACTTCCAACGACCACCGCGCCATGCCAATTTGCACAGGATGATCCGTCTGCCCACGGACCACGCCAGCCGATTCAAAATCGATCGCGGCGAAGACAACTTGATCAATCCGGCTCATCACTTAGGCCAGCGTCACGGATCCAGCTGCCAAGGTCAAGGCATCAACCAAGCAATGGTGGATCCATGTGCTATCACTTGCACCTAGATGTCTTTTCTCAAGGGCTCGATGACTGCCGCGCGTGAGGATTGGTGAAATTCCGTATAGAGAAGGGGTTTGAAGCCCCTTTCGCTGGCAAGAATTTTTCCAGAATATGGGTAAAAGGGGTTGAAAACCCCTTCTCGTGCGCCGTCGAGCGGCACAACCCCGCCGGGTGGGAGACCCGGCACAACAGAAACCATGAAAGAAGCTGATAACCGAAGCGCAACTGCGTCACCGCGAGGTGGGGTGGAGAGCAGCGTTGTAGGAACCCAATCGACCGCAATACAAGTGAACACGATTCGGCGTGGAATATGGACGAGCCTGCGAGAAACTGGCGAAGTTGTTCTCTCGGATTGCTCCGGGAGTGTCGCGTATATGCCGAGCCATGGTGGCGTATGTGCCATATTCTGTGTGGTTGGTGGCAGTAGGTTAGGGAGGGGATGTGCGCGTGAAGACGGGAGATCTGTCGGGGCAGGAAGCTGGAAACGGCTCCCGATAGAAGTCAGCATGCCCGCCGTAGCCTTGGCGAAGGCTGGGAGCCGCCATACGAGCGATGAAACGGGGTAACGCCCGTGGAGCAAAGTGCGGCAGGAAGGTGGAAAGGCCGAGACCATGAAACGAGAAGAACCATCTGCGCAAGTTTCCGAAAGGGATAAACAAGCGGAAGAGAGTTTGTGGCAACGCTACAAAGCCGAACTCGGAGTATGGTCGAAGTCGATGCTGGCAGCCCTTGAAAGGGGGGTGAAAGGAAACAAGTGGTTCAGCCTGGCCGACAAAGTCTGGTCAGAAAGAACCCTTGAACTGGCTTGGGAAAAGGTGAAGTCCAACGCAGGGGCCTGCGGCGTGGACGGCATTACGATAGAGCGTTTCGGAAAAGACAGCCAGAGTCGGCTGCTCGCCGTGAATGAGCAATTGAAGCGAAACATCTATCAATCTAAACCAGTAAAACGGGTGTGGATCGAAAAACCGGGCAGCACGGAAAAGCGACCGTTGGGTATTCCAACAGTCACTGACCGCGTAGTGCAAGCAGCTGTAAAGATGGCCATAGAGCCAATCTTTGAAAAACAGTTTGCGGAACACAGCTACGGGTTCCGCCCCGGACGCGGTTGCAAAGACGCACTGCGGCGTGTGGATGAACTGCTAAAAGCAGGGAATACATACATCGTGGACGTCGATATCAAGGGCTACTTTGACACCATCCCACACGATCGACTCATGGTGAAAGTGCGCGAGCAAATCGCCGATGGGAAAGTATTGGGATGGATTGAGGGGTTCTTGAAACAAAGAGTGATTGAAGGAAATAACTGGCAGGAAGCCAAGGAAGAAGGCACGCCGCAAGGCGGAGTCATAAGCCCGCTTCTGGCAAATATCTACCTTGATGAGTTGGATTGGCAGATGGCCGGAAGCGGTTTTGAAATGGTGAGGTATGCCGACGACATGATTGTCTTATGCCGCAGCCAAGAAGAAGCCACCGCCGCGCTAGAAAGGTTGAAGGAATGGATGGAAGAAGCGAAACTAACCCTGCATCCAGAGAAAACCCGCACGGTGGATATGAGCGAGATCGGGAGTCATTTTGATTTTCTTGGGTATCGTTTCCAGAGAAGCCGCAGAGGGAAGCTGATGAAATTGGTAAGGCCGAAAAGCCTGAGAAAGCTACGCGAAACCATTAAACCCAAGACGCGCCGCACCAACGGCAAGAGCATGGAAGCCATCGCAGCGGACATCAACCGAACGCTGAAAGGCTGGTATAGCTACTTCAAGAACGCGAAGGCAAGCGAGCTGGGGAGTATCGACGGCTGGATACGAATGCGAATGCGTTCGATCCTGAGAAAACGCAATCGGCTCAAAGGTCGAGGGCGTGGAAGAGATCACCAACGCTGGCCAAACCGCTACTTTATGAAACTTGGGCTCTTCTGCCTGCTAGCAGCCCAAGAAACGGAAATAGCCAGTCTCCGCAAAGGAGCAACCCACTAACTGGAGAGCCGTGTGCGGGAGATCCGCCTGCACGGTTCGGAGGGGGGAGCGGCGCAAACCAATGCGCCGTTCCTACCTCTATCATATTTGACCAGAATCACAAATTTTGATGCACCCCAGTCAACCCACTTACATCGAATTAGATGAGTTACATGCGTGATTGGGTTGATGAAAATTGGCTTGAGGGTTGTTCGCTTCTCTTCGTTTGTTGGAAGAAGCCCGACTGGGATACCCACTTGGAAAAGGAAGTATCTTCGATCTTAAATGCTTCAGCTCTCATTCGGTTAC